>JBKJLJ010000357.1:0-9740 GCA_046597015.1 Bryobacteraceae bacterium | reverse complement strand
CGATGGCGCGGGAGGGGCTGGACGTAGTTACGGTGATTTTTGCTAACCGGCGATATCGAATTTTAGATATCGAAATGAAGCGGACGGGGGCGAATGGCTTTGGGGCGCAGTCGGAGGCGATGGTGGATATCGGCCGGCCGGAGTTGGATTTCGTGCAGGTGGCGCGAGGGATGGGGGTGACGGCGGTGCGAGTGGAGACGGCGGGGGAGTTTGTCCGCGAGTTCGGAGCGGCGATGCGGGAACGGGGGCCCCGAGTGATCGAGGCGGTGATTTAGGGCTCAGGGGATGGGGACTTGGGCGCTGATCTCGATTCCGAAGCCTTCGAGTCCGACGACTTTCCGGGGGTGATTGGTGAGGAGACGGATGCGATGGAGACCTAAGTCGGCGAGTATCTGCGCGCCGAGACCGGCTTCGTGTTGAACTACGGTGGCCCCGTCGACCGTGGAGTGGGTAAGGGGGTCGCGCGAGTGCGGGACGATGGTGCCGTCGACCTGCCGATAGCCGGCCGTGGTTTGGTGTAAGTAGACCAGGACGCCGCTGCCTTCGGCTTGGATCATAGAGAGAGACTGATCGACAATGTGGGCGCAATCGCAGGTGGTTGACTGAAACAGGTTGCCGTACGAGCAGTGAGCGTGAACGCGGACGAGGGGGTTCGGCTGACTGGCGACGTCACCGAGGACGAGGGCGGTGTGACGACCGGCGCCGAGCGTGGAGGTGTAGGCGTAGGTTGTGAACTGGCCGTGCCGCGTCTGGAGCGTACCCGAGGCGGTCCGCTTCATGAACCGTTCGTTCTGGAGACGGTGGCGGATCAAATCGGCGACCGAGATAACCTTTATGTTGAACTTCTGGGCGAACTCGGTGAGCTGGGGAAGACGAGACATGGTGCCGTCTTCGTTCATGATTTCGCAGATTACGCCGCCCGGTTGCAAACCGGACAGGATCGCGAGATCGACGGCGGCTTCTGTTTGTCCAGCCCGGGCGAGTACACCGCCAGGACGGGCGCGAAGGGGGAAGATGTGGCCGGGGCGGGCGAGGTCGGCGGGCTTGGCGTCTGGCCGGATGGCGACGCGAATCGTGTGGGCGCGGTCAGCGGCGGAAATTCCCGTGGTGACTCCCTGTGCCGCCTCGACGGAGACTGTAAAGGCGGTGCCGAAGCGAGAGGTGTTGGCAGCCGCCATGGGCGGCAAGTCAAGGGCGTCACACTTGTCCGGGCTGAGGGCGAGGCAGATGAGGCCTCGCCCGTGGACGGCCATAAAGTTGATGGCTTCGGGCGTAATGTGTTCGGCCGCGAGGGTGAGATCGCCTTCGTTCTCGCGGTCTTCGTCGTCGACGACAATCAGCATGCGACCGGACCGGAAATCGGCGAGGGCCTCAGGGATGGGGGCGAAGGGCATGGGGCGACCGACTAGCCCTTACGACGGGCTTCGTAGTCGGTGTACCGCTGCTTGAAATCCGTAAAGCCTTTCCGACCCATGAGACCAAACGTGAACTTCTTTCCCAGTTCGACGCCTTCCTGATCGAAGGCATTGATGTTGAGCATTTCGCCGACGAAAGCCGTCTCAAATTCAAGGAGCTGGAAAAACATTCCGAGATGCTCAGTGTCTAGCTTGTCGAGAGTGAAGACGCAGTTCGGTCGTTGGTTCTCTGTCAGTGCGGCCTGGGTGGACTTGCATTCGACGTCGAGAAGCTTGGCGAGGGATTGGCCCGTGAGGTAGTCGAAACCTTCGAAGCCGGTTTTCTCGGTGGGGATTTTACCTGGATCGGAGGGCTTTTTCACAGTCCAAAAGGAGAACAGCTTATCCTTGGGGCCTTCCATGTAAAGCTGCACCTGAGAATGCTGGTCGGTGGTTCCTAGAGCGGCAATGGGAGTCTGGCCCACGTGGACCGTTTTGCCAGCGCGGTTCTTAGCCTTTCCGAGGGACTCGGCCCAGAGTTGGCGGAACCAGAACGCGGTTCCCCAAAGGCGGTTGGCGTAGGGAAAAGCGACCTGAATCGTCTTGCCTTTCTTCGTGAGTGCCAAGTAGTGGAGCAGGGCGGCGCGAAGTGGGGTGTTGTCGCTCAGTTCCGGTTTCCAGGCCAGGGCCGTCATCTTGGCGGCGCCGCGAAGGAGCGCGAGAATATCGATGCCGATGAGCGCCGCGGGGACGAGCCCTACGGCCGAAAGAACACTGAACCGGCCACCGATGTTTTCGGGCAGGTGGAAAGTCCGATAGCCTTCGGCGGTCGCCATTACCTTCAGGTCTCCGCGACCTTCGCTAGTGACGACAACGATGCGAGATTTCGCCAGTTTCGCTCCAGCGCCGACGTTGAGCCAAGCGCGAACGATAAGGAACGTAGCCACCGTTTCAGCGGTAGCACCGCTTTTGGCGATGACGACCACGAGCGTTTTCTTGGGCTTCATCGAGAGCAGCGCGAGTTGGACGAACTCGGGATCGACGTTGTCGAGAATTACCAGTCGGGGCTTTGTCGATGAATACTCGCCCTGCACAGGGTGCGGTCCGCGGGCGGCACAATCGAGCGCCCAAGCACCGAGGGCGCTTCCGCCGATGCCGACCAAGCAAACAGTATCGTAAGTCCCTTTGAGTCCGGCAGCGTACGCCTGAATCTCCTTGGCCAGGACCGTATGCTGGGGAAGATCAGGGAAGCCGATCACACCTGAGGTCGAAAGTTCCTTCACACCCGCCAGGGCTTTTACCGCGAGCGGCGTAGCAGCCGCAAATTCCGCAGGGGTAATTCCGTCTGCCTCGCCAACCATACGCGCAAGGAGGTTCGTTTCGTCGAAGACAATGGCCATAAACCTAGTGTAAGCCGATTAGTGGCGAACGCCGTACTGGGCGCGAACCGGAGTGGGGAAGGTGCGAGAGATGTGATCCTGCCACGTGAGGCATTCCTCATCGACAAAAGCCCAAGCCAATCCGATGAAAGCCGCCAGAACGCTAATGATGCCACCGAGGATTCGTTTCCCGTTGTCCGAGGCCGAAGGTTCATGACCATCAAAGTGAACGAGGCGGAGCCCAGCCCATTCCATCCCGGGGGAGGGAACGCCAGCAAAAATCCAATAAGCTTCGTACAGTAAGCCAAGTAGACCGGTGGCGACGCCAATCGCGATCATCGAGCTGAGATCCAGGGTGGCCCAAGGAAGCTCTTCACAGCTGAAAAAGAGAACGCCGAGAAACAAAAGCATACAGCCCAGGACCAGGGCGAGATCAAACAAACCAGCGAGTACCCGATGCATCCGGGTCGCGACCGGGTAATCGCAATAGATGACCGCCTCTACCGAAGTGGGAAGCGTCCGGGGCGTTGGAACATTAGCCGGGACGAATTCGAGCACCCCTTGGTAGGGCAGATACGACGATTTGGACGTTTCCTTCCGGGCGCGGCGACGGGGTTCGGAAATCTCAGCAGTTCCGTCGATCGACATTACTTTGTGGGCCTCTCGAAGAGAGAACAACGAGCTTTGCAGGGGACCCATGTGGCGCGGCGAGGAAGGCATGGCACCCGGGTTCGAGGATTCCAGGCGAGGGCCAGGAGCCGGTTCGGCGTAGGTAGCCGCCACTGTCTCAAGCTTGTAAGCAGCAGCGCTGCGAACGGCAGCACCGGATCGGGCAGCTAAGAGCGGGCCAGCACTGAGGCCGAGGCGACGACCGCAGTTGGAACACCGATGCTCATCTTCATGAATTGAAACGTTGCAATGAGGGCAGTTCATAATTCACCTTTAGCGTATTGCCTCTCTGAAACTGGACGTGCTAGGGTTGCAGGTTTGACGGAGCCTAATCAAATGCGGACCGATCGGCGACTGGCGGATGGGAGACAGAACCAAAGTTCCGGTACCTATCCCCTCAGACACCTTAGCATTATTCCGAACGTTTTCATAGACTTTTGTTCCGGCTTTCGCTTGCTCCCCTACACTACTTTCGGTCTATCGGCCGTCTCAGTAATAATCCTTAGTCTATCGCCCGAAATTTTGTTGGCCCAGCCCAGTCAGATCCGTCGGATGCCGACCGTAACTCCTATCCCCGCAAAGGTTAGCGCATCTCCTGTGAGGCAAAATCGACAGAACGCACCAGCGGATGACGAGGTTTTGGTCCGGGGGGTGACTCAGGAAGTTGAGGGCCAAGTTTACCATTTACGGGGGTCGTCCGAGGTCGAAACCTCCGAGGTACTGTTAAAGGCAGACGAGATCGACTACAACGAGGTGACCGGCGATGTCGACGCCCGGGGCAGTGTCTACTACAAGAACTACACGAGTTCGGAGGAGATGCGCGCGGAAACGGTGAAGTACAACCTGAAGACAGAGTCAGGGATGTTCTTTGCAGTTAAGGGGAACGCTCAAGGTAAAATCGAATATCGGCCCGGTCTGCTCATCTCGCAGAACCCTTTTAATTTTCAAGGCCGTTGGGCTGAAAAGATAAAGACTCGCTTTATCTTGTACGACGGGTTTATTACCAACTGTGTCCTGCCCAAGCCCTGGTGGCGATTAACGGGTCCAAAGTTCGACATTATTCCTGGTGATCGGGCGATCGCCTACCGCGCTGTTTTCAAGGTGCGGCGATTCCCGATTTTCTACGCCCCGATGTTCTATAAGTCCCTGGAAGAGCAACCTCGTAAGAGTGGTTTCCTCACACCCAACTTTGGGAACAGCACCCGTCGTGGTTTCATGCTCGGAGGCGGCTACTACTGGGCAATCAATCGGAGCTACGATGCGATGTATCGGGGCCAGTTATTCACGCAGCGCGGGTTCGCCCATGAGGTCAATTTCCGGGGCAAGCCTCGGGTGGGGACCGATTTCAATTTCTATCTTTATGGGGTGAATGATCGGGGGCGGTTGACCGACAGCGGGGCGCGGATTAAAGAAGGCGGGTTCTTGGTGAACGGGTCCGGTCGGTCGTCGTTAGGACGCGGCTGGGAAGGCGCTACGACAATAAACTATTTATCTTCATTTCTTTTCCGGCAAGCATTCACGCAAAGCTTTAATGAGGCAATCTTCTCCGCCGTGAACTCAGATGGGCATGTGAAGAAGAGTTGGGACACCTACACCTTCGGACTCGAGTTCTCGCGGCATCAATTCTTTCAGAGCACCTTGCCGGACGATCAGGTGGTGATTCGAAAGACACCCGAGGCTAATTTCCATTCGCGCGAGCGCAGGATTTTTGGAAAGGTGGTTCCGGTGTGGTTTTCTTTTGACTCTAGCGCTGGATTCTTAAAAAGACGCGAGCCGGGGTTCATCACGCGTCAGTTTACCGACCGGCTGAACGTTGCGCCGCGGGTGATGGCGGCGTCGCAGTGGAAGGGGTTTAGCTTTTCGCCTTCGTATACATTTCACGGAACGCACTACGGGGATCGGAAAGATCTAGGCACCGGCGCGGCTGCATCGCGGACGCTAACGCGGCAGGCGCATGACATCGCGGCCGAGTTGACGATGCCAACGCTCGAGAGGATCTTCAAGGGACCCAAGTGGTTAGGATCAGAAGTTAAACATGCAATTGAACCAGCTTTACGATTTCGGCACGTCTCGGGGGTTCGTAGTTTCCGGGAGATCATTCGTTTCGACGAAACCGATATTCTGACTGCAACGACCGAAGCCGAGGTTTCGCTTACCAACCGTTTGTACGCCAAGCGGGAAGGACAGGTGCAAGAAGTCATGAGCTGGCAGGTGATGCAGCGGCGCTACTTTGACCCAACGTTTGGCGGTGCCGTGGTCGACGGCGCTCGAAACGTCTTCCTTTCGTCGACCTCGCTGACCGGCTACAGCTTTATTGACCGAGCCCGGAACTATTCGCCGGTGATTTCGGTGTTCCGCATGATGCCGCTTTCGACGGCTTCCGTAGAGTGGCGAACGGACTGGGACCCGCTATATAAGCGGATAACCAACTCCTCTTTTATAGCGGATGCGCGGGTCAAGCAAGTGTTTTTGGGCTTTGGGCATAACCAAGTGCGAGGAACGCCGCGGGTCAGTCCAAACGCGAATCAACTTTTGCTCCGGGGAGGCCTTGGTGCGCCGGGGCGACAGGGGTGGAGTGCGGGCTATACCGGTGTCTACGACTTCCGGCTGGCGAAGATGCAGTTTGCGACGACGGAGGTGACCTACAACTCCGATTGCTGCGGTTTGAGCTTTCAATATCGGCGGCTCAGTTTCGGTACTCGCAACGAGAACCAATATTTGGTATCGTTTGCCGTAGCCAACATTGGCAGTTTCGGAACGTTGCGCCGGCAAGAGCGCATGTTTTAAGGAGAGATCTGTGAGACGTAGAGATTTTGGGTTGACGATGTTGGCGACGCCTCTTCTGGCGAAGACACCGAAGATGCTGCGGGTATACGTAGGGACGTATACGCGGAAGGCGAGCAAGGGTATCTATCAGTTTGAGATGGACCTCGCGACTGGTGCCCTCAAGCCGTTGGGAGTGGCGGCGGAGACGGAGAATCCCTCGTTTTTGGCTTTGCACCCGAAGGGCAATCTGATGTATTCGGTGGGAGAGTTGTCTGAATTCAAGGGCGAGAAAGTAGGTTCGGTCAATGCGTACTCGATCGACCGGGGGACCGGCAAACTGACTTTGCTGAACCAAGTGGGCAGCGCGGGCAGCGGCCCTTGCCATCTTAAGGTGAGCGATAACGGCCGGTTCGTTCTTTGCGCGAACTACAACAGCGGCAGCGATGCGGCATTTGCGCTGGAGGCAGATGGCAAGATCGGCAAACGGACCGCATTTCATCAACACGGGGAGCCATTCGGGCCGTTGAAGCCGCGGCAGGCCGGACCGCACGCGCATTCGGTGAATTTTGATAAGGCGAACCGGCATGTTGTGGTGGCGGATCTCGGAAAAGACCGTGTTTTGATCTATAAGTTCGATGCCAATACCGGGGCGATGACGCCGCACGGCGAGTTTGTCGGCGCCCCGGCGAGCGGGCCCCGGCATTTCGCGTTCCACCCGAATGCGAAATGGGGATATGTCATCAATGAAATTAACTGCACGCTGACAGCGCTGAACTGGGACGCAACGGCTGGAAAGCTGACCGAGATCAACACCGAGCCGACGATGCCGATTCCGGTGGCGCCGGCGTTGAGCACGGCCGAGACGGTGGTGCATCCGAATGGCCGGTTCGTTTACGGTTCGAACCGGGGGCATGACTCGATTGCGATCTTCTCGATCGATGGGAAGACGGGCCGGGTGGCGCGGATCGGGAACGAGTCGACGCAGGGCAAAGTGCCGCGGAACTTCAACATTGACCCGACGGGCCAGTTCCTGATCGCAGCCAACCAGGATTCCGACTCGCTGGTCGTCTTCCGGATTGATGGGGCGACTGGAAAGCTGACGCCGGTAGGCAAGCCGGTGGAAGCGCCGGTGCCGGTTTGCGTGAAGTTTTTGGCGATCTAATCAAAAGCGCTTGGGGCGGTAGATTTCCTCAGGTGGCCAAGCGGCGGGAATTGCGACGTCAACAAAAGCGACGAGCATTTCCTGCCAGCTTTGCTCGCCCCAGCGGACGGAGGCGGAGGGGTCGGGATTGCGGGGGTTGTTGCGGGAGTTGTCGAAAGTGGCTTCGACGCGAATGATTTCCCCACGGGTGAGGGTGAGGGGTTTGGGAAGGGTTTGCCGAAGTTGCCAGTCGAAGCGGAAACGGGGCAGGTCGAGGATAACCGTTTCGCCGGCGAGGACGCGGAGGGAGCGCCCGCGCAGGTGCATATGGGGAGTGACGGCGAGAATACGAACTTCAGTTTGGACGGTAAATTCAGCGGTGACGGGGTAGGCTTTGGCGAAGGGAGGAATGACAAACTCGCCTTGGGCGACGCTGAGGGTGTAAACGCGTTCGCGCGGCGCGAGACCGAATTCGAGGAGGATTTCAGTCTGGTCCGATTCGGTCTGGGGGGTCGCGGTGTAGTGAAGCTGCAGGACGAGTTCGGCACCGGCGGGCAAAAGTTTGGCTTGGCCGGGGGGCAACCTCAGGACGCCTTCCCCGGGTAGATAGGTGGCGAGGACCTCGTCTTCGACTGAGAGTCGACCGCCGCGGAGGAACTCGCTGCGAGCGGTGCGGACGAAGGCGACCGCGTGATGGACGACGCGTCGGTTGCCGGGTCGAATTTCGATCGCCTGGACCCAGCGTGACCGGGCTAATCCGGTGGGAAGAATAAAATGCTGATATTCGACGCCCTGGGAAGCTGGCACGACGAAGGGCGTCGGCATGCGGATGGTGAGGTCCGGGCGGACGGTTGGTTTGACGGGTAGGACCGCGGGGCGGGGGGAGTTGCCCTCGATGGGGTGGGCGGCCCACCGTTGCAGGATGGCAATTTCGTCGGGGGGCAGGGCGCCGCCCGGGGGCATGGAGTGGGAGGCTACCGAGTCGCGGATCGCTTTGGCGAAAGGGCGGGTCTCGCGGAACGAAGCCAAGGGCATGGGAGCGGCTTCCCCGGTCTGATGACAGGTTAGGCAGCGTCGTTCGAGGATGGGAAGGACGTCTGAATAGAAGGTGACGGCCAACAAAGCCGCAAGCATCGGCATCTCTTAAGGTACCGCGGGCAACGGAGACCGGAGCGCGTGAGTTTCTGATCCTTTGGTGGACCGCTCCGCTCCCTACCCGCTACTGATAAGATACGCACAATGCTTCGATTTTGGATATTTTTCTTGGCAGCGGTTCCGCTGATGGCGCAGGACGGGACGGATGCGCTCGCGATTCTGAAGAAGAGCTGCGCGGGCTGCCACAATGTCAACTCGATGAACAGCGGGTTGGCGCTGGATTCGAAGGAAGCGATTTTGAAGGGCGGGAACCGGGGTCCGGCGGCGGCGGTGATCGTGGCGGCCGTGAAGCATGACGGCGATTTGAAGATGCCGAAGGGCGGCAAGAAATTGAGCGACGCCGAGGTGGCGACGCTGGAGGCGTGGGTGAGCGCGGGGATGCCGGTGCCGGAGTCGTTCGTCAAGGCGAAACGGCGCACGAGTAGACACTGGGCGTTTCAGCCGGTTCGGCCCAAGCCGGTGGGGGCCTCTATTGATGCCTTCATTCTGGCGAAGTTAAAAGAGAAGAATCTGAGTTTGTCGCCCGTGGCCGATAAGCGGACGTTGTTGCGGCGGGTGCATCTGGATCTGACCGGGTTGCCGCCGACGCCGGCGGAGCTGGACGCTTTTTTGAACGATAGCTCACCGGGGGCCTATGACAAAGTGGTTGATCGGCTTCTGGCGTCGGAGGGTTACGGGGAGCGGTGGGGGCGGCACTGGCTGGACGTCGCCCGTTACTCGGATACCGACGGCTACACGATTGATGCGCCGCGCGACATTTGGCCGTACCGGGATTGGGTGCTGAAGTCGCTCAATAAAGACATGCCATTTGACCAGTTCGTCATTGAGCAGGTAGCGGGCGACTTATTGCCGAACGCGACGAACGACCAGATTATGGCTACCGGATTCCATCGCAACACCCCGTCGAATTTTGAAGGGGGCATCGATTTCGAGCAGTACCGGGTGGAAGCGGTGGCGGATCGAGTGGCGACGACGGGAGCGGCCTTTTTGGGGCTGACTTTAGGTTGTGCGCGGTGCCACGATCATAAATATGATCCGGTATCGCAACGGGAGTTCTATCAGATCTTCGCATTTTGGAACGGAATCGATGAAGTAGACAAAGAAGCCGACCGGAAATATTTTAACCGTCCGTTCCTCGAAATTGGTAGTGACGAAGAGAAAGCTAAGCAAGTGAAGTGGGACGCCGATGTGCAGGATTTGGAGTTACAGATTCGGAAGCATCAGGAGTCGTTGACC
>JBKJLJ010000280.1:0-10104 GCA_046597015.1 Bryobacteraceae bacterium | reverse complement strand
GACCTCCCATTTCGAGGAGTCCACCATGAACGGGACCTTGGCGACTTCGGGTTCGCTCGCCAGCAGTTGCAGATAACGGGTCATGGCGGCGACGCCGTCGATCATGCCTTCGTCCATGCAGATATCGATGACGTTGGCGCCATTTTCCACTTGCTGCCGGGCGATGCTGACGGCTTCTTCGTACTTGCCGTCCTTGACGAGCTTGGCGAATTTCGGCGAGCCGGCGACGTTCGTGCGTTCGCCGATCATGATGTAAACGCCGCTCTGCTGCGTGAATGGTTGGGAGCCGGAGAGGCGGAGGGGCTTCGGGGCTACGGCCAGATCTTCGAGCACGGAAACGCTGACCGCCGAGTTCGCGTTGCGGTACTCGCGGGGATGCCGGCCTTCGAGGGCCTGGGCGATGGCGGCGATATGTTCGGGCGTGTTGCCGCAGCAGCCGCCGGCGATGTTGATGAGACCGTCGTGGGCGAATTCGCTGAGGTAGCGAGCCATGTCCGGCGGCTCCAGGTCGAAGCCGGTGACCGCGAGCGGGTTCGGCAAACCGGCATTGGGATAGCAGGAGATCGCGGCGCTCGATTTCTCCGCCAGTTCGGAAAGGAACGGGTACATCAGGTCCGGCCCGAGCGAGCAGTTCAAGCCGACCGACAAGGGGTTGACGTGCTTCACCGCGTTCCAGAACGCTTCGATAGTTTGGGCGGAAATCATCGTTTCGCCGCCGCGGCCGACGGCGGCGGAGATCATGATCGGCAGATCTTTGCCGTCCTGATCGAAGACCTCTCGAATCGCGACCAGAGCGGCTTTGGCGTTGAGGGAGTCGAAGATCGTTTCGACGAGCAGCAGGTCGGAGCCGCCGGCGATGAGCGCGCGGATCTGCTCCATGTAGGCGATTTTCACCTGTTCGAAGGTGACGACGCGGAAGCCGGCATCATCGGCGTCGGGCGAGTTGGTGAGCGAAACGGTGAGCGGCCCGATGGCCCCGGCGACGAAGCGCTGGCGGCCGGTGGCATTGCCGACACGGTCGGCCCACTCCCGGCATTGGCGGGCGGATTGTTCGTTGATCTCCCAGGCGAGGCTGCTGAGGAAAGGGGTCTCGATGATCTTCTGATAGAACGCGGGGTCTTTGCGGCCGCCGTGTTCGCGGGGATCGTCGACAAAGAATTCGCTTTGGGTGATGCTGGTGGCGCCGAAGGTGTTGGTCTCGATGATGTCCGCGCCGGCTTCGAGAAACCGGCGATGGATATCGCAGATCATGTCGGGCTGGGTGAGCGAGAAGAGGTCGCCGTTGTTGAGCAGGTCTTTGGTTGAGTCTTTGAAGCGCTCGCCGCGGATGTGCGCCTCCGTCATCCCGTAGGTGCGGATCGTCGTACCCATCGCGCCGTCGATGATGGCGATGCGATTTTCGAGGATCTTCTGGAGGGGGTGAGGGTGGCGTTGGGTCATGGCTATGGGATGGCGTGTGATTGGTGTGGGGTGGCAGTGGAGTCGGCAATCGAATCCTGCCGGCGGCGGGGCTGGGCCCGGCACCGCTTCGCCTTTGTACGAGGCGTGTGTGTTTCTTTCTATGATACGGCGAATGGACGCCAAGGGTCTCCGCGCGGAGGCGCTTGTCCGGCGGTGTCCTGGATTTTCTGATGCCGCTTTTCACCTACCCGTTGCACCACATTGGGCATTGACCAAGCGCTCCGATGACCACATGCGGTCATCTAACGCTCGGCGGTCGTTCTTTTCGGGGTCCTCGCTCCGTCGGGACAATCCTTTGAGCCCTGTAGGCGGACCCCGATTTGGTTCTTCCCTTGCAACGATTCCGAGTGTGGGCTCAACCCAATCAAGGAGAAACTGAAATGTCCAATCGATTCCACTACGATAGCCACGAGCAAGTCACGAAGTTGCAGGAAACGGCCGCCCACGCGTATCTGGTGGCGTCCGAAGGCCATGGGAAACAGGACCATGCGACCGGGCACGAGCGGTCCCGGCAAGCCCTGGAGCATTCCCACAAGACTTACGAACAAAATCAACAGGCCGACCGCGAAGCCCACAACGAGCACGGGACTTCGCGTCTCGAACACGATGACCTCGCGATCATTGCCCATCGATTGTGGGAAGCCAGAGGCTGTCCCATGGGGTCGCCGGACGAAGACTGGTTCCAAGCCGCGCAGGAACTGCAGCTTCGGCCGGATAGAGACGAATAAAATCGCCTGTTACTAATGGGCCTCGACGACTTCCGGAGCCTGAACCGGCTTCACGGCGCGGCCACCTGTGAGCTTCTCCAAGTACAGGTAAATCACCGGGGTAATGTAGAGCGTCAGCAACTGCGAAACCAAGAGACCGCCCACCACGGCCAGACCGAGTGGGCGGCGGGATTCCGCTCCCGCCCCGTACCCCACGGCGATCGGCAGCGTACCGAGCAACGCGCACATCGTTGTCATCATGATCGGTCGAAAGCGCTGGATGCATCCCTCGAAAATTGCCTCGTCCGCGGGACGGCCTTCGCGCCGCGCCATGATCGCAAAGTCGACCATCATAATCGCGTTCTTCTTCACGATCCCGACTAGCAAGATGATCCCGACAAACGAGAACAGGTTGAGATCGTCGCCAAATAGGAGCAGGGTCACCAGCGCCCCCAAGCCGGCCGATGGCAATCCCGAAAGAATCGTAATCGGGTGGATGAAGCTCTCGTACAGCACCCCGAGCACAAGGTAGATTACGAGAACGGCGATGGCAAGCAGCACAGCCAAACCGCCCACCGATTTTTGAAAGGCCGAGGCCGTTCCCTGGTAGGAGAAGGACATCGTGTCCGGCAAGCCGATCTCCTTAGCCGCCTCATCCACCTGCTCGGTCACCTGGCTGAGCGAGTAGCCGGGCTTAGCGTTGAATTGCAGATTCACCGCCGGAAGTTGGCCGATGTGATTCACGCTCAGCGGGGCAACGCCTTGCCTTTCGTGGGTAACCGCCGAGAGTGGTACGAGCTTATTATTCGTCGAACGGATGAACAGCTTCGATAGCCCAGCGGGGTCCTGACGGAACTGCGGCAGCACCTCCAGAATCACATCGTACTCATTGGCCGGAGCGCTAATCGTAGACACGCGGCGGTTGCCGTAAGCGTCGTAAAGCGTGTTGGCGATCTGCTCCGGGGTGACCCCGAGAGCCAAGGCGCGGTCGCGGTCGATGTCGACATTGACGCGCGGGTTGTTGAGTTGCAGGTCGCTATAGACGTCGGCGATGGCCGGCACGGTGCGGAGCTTCGCTTCGAGCTTGGGCGCCCATTGGTAGAGCGCGGCCGTGTCGGCGTCCTGCAGGGCCACCGAGTATTGGTAACGCGATTCGTTCTGGCCCAAACTCAGCATCGGAGGTGGCTGCAGGAAGACGGAAAAGCCTGGGATTTGGGCAAACTGCTTTTGCAGGTCGGCGACGATCGTGGTGGCGTGAGGACGGGCGGGATCGTGCTTGAAATGGATAAAGAGAAAACCATTATTCTGCGTATTTGCGCCCGTGCCGAACTGGCTCACCCATTTATTTTTCTGGACGATGCCCATCACTTCCTTTTGCAGGCGGACCGTCTCGTCGAAGGATGTATCCTGCGCGGCTTCGGTGCCGCCGAAGACCATGCCGCTATCCACCACGGGAACAAAGCTCTTCGGCATCACTACGAAGAGCCAACCGGTAACCACGGTCGTGATGACAGTCAGGACCAACGTCGCAAACCGGTAGCGCAGGGTGAAGTGCAAGGTCGTGCGGTAGACGTCGTTCATGCCAGTGAAGAACGTTTCGAACCATTGGAACACCCGGCCATGAGTTTGGTTGTGGCTCAGGAACCGGCTGCAGAGCATCGGCGTCAGCGATAGGGAAATCAGGCCGGAGATGAGCACCGCCACGGCGATGGTGACGGCAAATTCTCGGAGCAGGCGCCCGATGATGCCTTCGAGAAACAGGACGGGAATGAAGACGGCCACCAAAGAAATGGTCATCGAAACGATGGTGAACCCGACTTCGCGCGCCCCTTCGTAGGCCGCTTGCAGACGCGGCTTTCCCATCTCCATGTGGCGAACGATGTTCTCCATCATCACAATCGCATCGTCGACGACGAAGCCGACCGACAGCGTCATCGCCATCATCGAAAGCGAGTCGATTGTGAAGTTGAGCAGCTTCATCACGCCGAAGGTACCCAGCAGCGAAAGCGGCACAGCCAGGCTCGCGATGATGGTGGCCGGGAGGTTGCGGAGGAAGACGAAGATGACGAGGATGACGAGCGCGATCGTCAGCAGGAGGGTGAATTTGACGTCTTCAATGGATTCGCGAATGTTCCGGGAGGCGTCGAACTCGACCAGCAGCGAGATGCCAGCCGGCATGTTCTGGCGCAGGTTCGGCAGTAACTCCTTAACCGCGTCAACCACCTCGACGGTATTCGCATCGGGCTGCTTCTGCACCGCAACAATCATCCCCGGCTTGCCATTCACCCAGAAGACGTTCCGTTCAGAATTCACGCTATCCCGGACGACCGCGACGTCTTCCAGACGCACCGGATTGCCGTTCCGAAAGGCCACGATCATCGGGCGAAACTGGTCCGCCGCCGTGAGTTGACTGTTCGATTGAACGGTGTAGGCTTTGGTAATCCCGTGCATGGAACCGGCCGGAAGATTTACGTTTTGCTGCGCCAGGGCAGTCCGAATATCTTCCAGACCCACTTGGCGCGCGGCCAAGCGGTCCGGGTCAGCTTCCACCCTTACCGCATATTTTTGGCCGCCAAAAACGGATGTCTGAGCCACGCCGTTCACCATCGAAACTCGCCGGCCAATGAGGTTTTCGGCAAACTCGTTGAGGGCCGCCAGGGTCATGGTATCCGAGGTCAGCGCCAGATAAAGAACCGGTCGAGAGGCCGGGTTCACCTTTTTGAACGACGGCGGCGCGAGCATGTTCCGAGGAAGTTCGCCGGTCGCTCGCGAGATCGCCGATTGGACGTCCTGGGCCGCCGAGTCAATCGTACGGCTGAAGTCGAACTGCAGCGTGATGGTGGTCGCCGAGTTCGTGCTGGCCGACGACATGCTATCTACCCCGGCGATGTTGGAGAACGCCTTTTCGAGCGGCGTGGCAACCGACGACGCCATGATATCCGGGTTGGCCCCCGGCAGGTTGGCCGTCACTTGGATGGTGGGATACTCCACCGGCGGCAGGTCGCTGACGGGCAACGAGAAGTAGCTGATCAGGCCGAAGCCTAACAAGCCGGCCATTAACAAAGTAGTGGCTACCGGACGCGTGATGAAGAGGTCTGTGATGGCCATGGTCGTTAATTGGCGGCGGGGCCGGGCGGCAGCAGACGGACCTTGGCATTGGGCCCCAGGCGCTTCTGCCCTTCTGAAATCACACTTTCCCCCGCGTTCAAGCCAGAGCCGATCACCGATTGTTCGGCCACGCCGGGCGGGGTGTAAAGGCGCAGCACCGTAACGTCACGCATCGAAACCGTATTATTGGCGGCGTTAAGGACCCAGACATACTTGCCCTTCGGACCCGTCTGCACCGCCTGCGAGGCGACCAGGACTCTATCCTGCTCCACGTTCAGACGGGCCCGGACGTTGACGAACTGGCCCGGCCAAAGCACCCGATCCGTGTTCGTAAACAGCGCCTTCAGCTTGATGGCTCCGGTCGTGACATCCACGGCGCTATCGATGAAGTTCAAGACGCCGGTGCTCGACCGATTGCCATCGGCGATGGCGACGATCGTCATCGGCTTTTCGCTTTGGTACTTCCGGACCTGCGGGAGAAGATTCTCGGGAACCGAGAACAAAACGTGGACGGGGGCAGACTGCAGCAGGGTGACCAGCGTATTGTCGTGTTGCTTGGCGAGGCTGCCGAGTTGGGCCGAAATCACGCCGGCTCGGCCGGAGATCGGCGCATAGATTTTCGTGTAGTCGAGCACCAATCGGGTCTCCTGGAGTCGAGCCCGATTGGCCCGTTCGCCCGCTTTGGCACTCTCCACCGCAGCCCGGCCCGCGTCGACGGCAGCCTTGGCGGCGTCCGCGTTCGTAGCCGCCTGGTCGGCCTGCTCGCTCGAAAAGATCCCCTCTTTTTTCAGTTGCAGGCTGCGCCGGGCGATCGAGTCCAGGTTCTTCCAGTTGGCATTATCGCGGGCGATGTTGGCCTCGGCCTGCTTGGCGTTGGCGATGTCGCGCGCAATGTTAGCTTCTATTTCGGCCAGTTGGCGCTGGAACGGTTCGGCGTCGAGTTCAAACAGCAGTTGCCCTTGGCGCACGTCCTGTCCTTCGACAAAATGGACCCGCACGACGGGTGCCGTGACGCGGGCCTTCACTTCAACGGTCGAACTGGCTTCCACATTGCCAATCGCGGCGATTTCCAGCGGGACACTAGCGGAGGTGGCCTGCACGGCACGAACGGCTTGGGCGGGCGGCGCGACACCGTTGGCCGAAGCCGAAGCCCCCTCCCGCGTGCAGGACGAAAGGCTAAACATGCCAACAAGAACAGCGCACGAAATCAACGACAGGTGAGACATAGGGATGGAGAACCCCTGACGTAACACCAGCGGGTACATGAAGGAATTTTAGCAGTATCGAATCACGAACTCACTGCGGCAGAGCGAAAGCGACGTACGAACCTTGAATTTTCTTCTGCGTATTGGGAGTGAGGCCAACTTGAGCGGCCGCACAGAAGACGACATACTGCCGGCCATTCACCTGGTAAATCGCCGGAATCCCTTCCACCGCCGTATCCACCTCCGCCTCCCACAGCGGCTTGCCCGTGGCCGTATCGAGAGCGCGGATGTGGCGATCCCGCGTGCCCGTGAAAATGATTCCTCCCGCCGTCACCACCGGCCCTACCTTTGGATAATGCGACCCCGTATTCGTGATGCCTTTGGCGGCAAGATCCGGCACGTCGCCGAGCGGGATTTGCCATTCGATTGTGCCTTTGTTCAGGTCGTACTTCGTCAAGGTCGACCAGGGTGGCTTGATCGGCGCGAGCCCGTCACTGGCGATCATGAAACCGAATCCAGTGTAATAGCGATCAATCGCATTCGGGTTGCGATCCCCGGCCGGCACGGTAGCGGCGGCGCGCGCCGGGTTGTAGAGATAGGCGATTAAGTCGTTCAACTCTTCGGCAGGCAACTTCGGGAAGCCCGGCATCGGCCCTTGACCCTGCCGAATCGCGTTCTCAATCTGGCGCCGCGTCAGCCGAATCGGCGCGTCAGCAATCGAAGGCTGGCTCGTACGATCCGCGCCGTGGCAGGTCTGGCAATTTTTGGCATAGCTCAACTGCCCCTTCTGCTCCGGCGTATTCGCCGTGCGGGAGTTCACCGTCTCCTCCGACTCGAGCTTCAGCAGACAAGGCAGGTCCTTTGAAACGACAAAGAGGGAACCGTTCGGGGGATCAATCGCTGCCCCGCCCCAGTTGGCTCCGCCGTTGTTGCCCGGCATTTGAATCGTCGGTCGCGTACCGGGCGGCGTAAACAGGCCCTCGTTCCGAGCGGACAAAATCTCATCCCGGAACCGGGCGCGGTCCGCCGGGCTCAGGTAAGGGCTCAGATCCTCCACCGTGAACTTCTGCCGGGCAAACGGGGGCGGCTTCGTGGGAAATGGCTGCGTCGGCGAGACAATCTCGCCCGGCATATCGGACTTCGGAACCGCCCGCTCCTCGATCGGCCACAACGGCTGGCCCGTCACCCGGTTGAACACCCAAACGAAGCCCTGTTTGCTGACTTGGGCGACTGCGTCGACCGACTTCCCCTCGTGCCGCAGCGTTAACAGCTTCGGAGCCGTCGCGTCGTCGTAGTCCCAGATATCGTGATGGACCATTTGGAAGTGCCAAAGCCGTTTGCCCGTCCGCGCGTCGAGCGCCAGCAGGCTGTCGGCAAACAGGTTGGCCCCGGCGCGGTCGACCCCGTAAAAGTTGTACTTGGCCGAGGCCGTGGGCGCATAGAGTATGCCCCGCTTTTCATCCACCGACATCTCACCCCAGACGTTAGCGCCGCCCACGGTTTTCCACGCGTCCTTCGGCCAGGTCTCATAGCCGAACTCGCCCGGGCGCGGGATTGTATGAAACGTCCAGACCAGCTTGCCGCTCAGCACATCGAAAGCGCGCAGATCACCCGGTGCCGAACCATAGCCCTGGTTGGTGGCCGATCCAACAATCAACAGGTTCTCGAAAACCCGCCCCGGAGTGAGCGATTGCACCAGCGCGAGCGCCTGCGGATCCCGGTCTAAGCCTTGCTTCAAATCAACCCGTCCGCTCGACCCGAACGACGGAATCAGCTTGCCGTTCCGAGCGTCATAGGCGCGCAGGGTATGGTTCACCGACAGCAGCAGCCGCCGGTCCGCACGGTCTTTACTCTCCCAATAATTGAAGCCCCGGTTCGTGATCACCTTGATTTCCGGATCCGGTGCCGCAGCCCACAGTTCCTTCCCCGTCGCCGCGTCCAGCGCCACCAGCGAGTTGCCCTTGGCCAACACATACATCGTGCCGTCAATCACCAGCGGATTGAAGAAGTAGCGATTATTGTCACCGGTCGGGAACGTCCAGGCGCGTTGCAGCTTATGCACGTTGGCCCGGGTGATTTGGTTCAGCGAGGAGTATTGGGCGGAGTCGGCCGAGCCACCATAGTCCCGCCAGGTAGAGTAGGGCTGAGCATACGCCACGGCGAGCAGACCGGGAAGGGAAAGCCAACGGAAGAGGGAAGTCAAGACACGATTGTATCGATAGCGGAGTCGGCTATTCTAGCTACTAGCATGACCCGACCTCACGAGTTAGCTACGGCCCATCAGTTGGAATGGTCGCCCGGCACGGGAGAAGAGGTTTGGGCCATGCTGCAAGGCGCGGCAACCGGCGATCTGGCCACCGTGCGGCAGTTGGTCGAACGGAAGCCGTCCCTCGCCAATTGCAGCTTTGCCTATCGGACGCCGCTCCATTTCGCCGTCCGGGAAGGAAGAACTGACGTCGCCGCGTTTTTGCTCGCTCACGGCGCGGACGCGGTCAACAGGGTCATCGGAGATGGGTTCGTTCGGATGGCCAGGGAACGCGGCCACATTGCGCTGGTTCAACTTCTGGAAAGCCATTTGCGCGATAACTTCGGCATCTGCGCCGAAGGCGAAGCGATGGCCGCCGCTATGCGCGGGGGGGATTTTGAGCGGGCGCTCCAGGTTTCTGGTCTCCTAGCCGTCGCTGACGAACGCGGCAACCGGGCCATTCATTGGGCGATCCTGTTACGGCGGATTGATTGGGTCGATGCGTTGCTCGAACGAGGGGCCGGACTCGAAACTCAGCGGCCCGACGGAGCCCGGCCACTCCAGCTCGTCAACGGCGATTACCATTTTCGCGGCTGGCGAGATGTCGACGCCGAGTCTGCGTCTTCGCCAGAGGAGATGCTGCGCCACCTCATCGCCCGCGGCGCAGAGGTCGACATCTGCACGGCCTCTTATTTGGGAGACGCTGCGCGCGTGAAGCACTTGCTCGCCGAAGATCCTCGTCGAGCGCATCGCACCGTGGACTACGTAACCTATTACCTTGGCTCCGGGTCGCCCCTGCGCAACGCTGCCGCCCGGGGACGCCGGGAGATCGTCGAGATCTTACTCGCCGCCGGGGCGGATCCGAACCTGCGCGAAGAAGGGATCGCGCCTCGCGGAGCGGCTCTTTACGAAGCCGTCGCCGCCGGGTGGCACGAGGTCGCGCGCCTTCTGCTCCAGCATGGGGCCGACCCGAACGCGGCCGTCGAAAGCTCGGCCGACTGCCTGAGCAGAGCCATCCAAAACGACGACCAGCCGATGATCGAGCTGCTGCAGAGGTACGGGGCAAAGCGGCCGATTCATCTGATCGCCTATTACGGCGACATCGGCGCGCTCGCGGCGATTCCGGAGATTCCGGCGGACCCCGCCGCAGTGGCCAGCGCCGCCGAAAACGGGCACGACCAGTTCGTCAAAATGATCCTGACCAGGTGGCCGGAAGTGGCCAGCCAAGTTCACTGCGCCGGAGCCGAAACGCGGGAGTTGACCGAGTACCTATTCGCGGCGGGCATGAATCCGAGCCATCGGGATTGGCAGGGCGCGACCCCGCTGCATGAGCAGGCCGGTCGCGGCGACTTGGTCAACGCGGCCCTCTACCTGGACC
>JBKJLJ010000105.1:0-3705 GCA_046597015.1 Bryobacteraceae bacterium | reverse complement strand
CTTGAGCCAGCGGGCTATACCGATTCCCGCTCAGGTTGCCGTTGTAAGTCAGCCAGTCTCCCGGCTTCGGGTTTACGATCCGCGCGAAGTCGATGCCGCCCGGCTTAGCCGCCGCGTCCACCACCACCGCGCCCGGCTTCACCCCGGTCAATCCGGCCAAAAACGCCACGGTATTCTGCACCTCTTCCGCGCTCGCCTTCACCGCCGGCATCAGCGAAGCCTTCTCGTCGGTTACCTGCGTCACCGTGGCCAGCGGCAGCGAGTGCAAACCGCCTTGCAGGTCCTGGACGGCGATCTCGAACCCCGTCCGATTCCGCGCGAATCCTCGCAAACTGCTCCCGTTCGTAAGCGCCAGCGACACCAAGCCATAGCCCCGCGCAATCCGCGCATCCGGCCGTAACATCGCGTCCCGCAATTGATCCACGGTCAGCTCCCGCGCTACGTTTGAAAGGTCCGGCCCCACGGCCGTCCCCCGGCCCGAAACCATGTGGCACGAGCCGCATTGGCCTTTGCCGAAGAAGAACGCACCGCCGGCGGTCGCATCGCCGGTTACTTTCACGTCGGCCGCCGAGGAGTTCATCGAAACCACCAGGGCCACCAAGCCATCCAGCGTCGCTTCCGGCAGCTGGAACCCCGGCATTCCCGCCGTCGGAATTCCCCGCACAATCACGTTCTTCAAATTCTGCGCCGACCGTCTCCGCAGCCGCGCGTTCCCCGCCAGCCCCGGACCCTGCTGCGACCCCCGCGCATCCGCCCCATGGCATCCCGAACACAATTTCGCATAGGTCTCCCGCACCTCATCCGCCGGAATCTGGCCGAACAGGGCCAAACCAGACATCATCGCGAACCCGAAGAAAGGGAGGGACGGACCAGCAGCCTTCATCTAGCGATTAAAGCATAGCCCCGGCAAACCAAACCGGCGCATCGCTACCACAGCGTGCTAACCGGATATTTTTGAATCGCCGAATCCTTAGTGACCAACGTAAATCCTTCGCTTCGCGCTTGTGAGAGCAAAAGGCGGTCGAAAGGATCGCGATGAATGGGAGGAAGGCCCATAGTGCCGAAAATGTGAGCCGGCTGGATGGGCACCCAGGTGCGCACACCCAATTCCGCAATGTCTTCTTCAATGTTCGCCAAATTCGGGATCGAGCCTGGCTGCGTCTGGGCCTTACTTGCCAGTTCCCAAAGCGAAACATGGCTCGCGAGCAACTCATTGTCCTGACTTAGAATCGCCCTCCTGGCCGTGATCGAGAGCCGATCCGGCGCCGACAGAGCCCAGACCAGGACGTGGGTATCGAGAAGGAGCTTCACAACGAGCCGCCGTTCGTGAACTCCTCGTATTCGGCCTCGGACATCGGCTGCTCCCAGCCCTCAGGCAGGTTGTAGCGTCCCTTCGCAGCACCCAGCACCCGCTGCACCGGTTGACGAATCGGGGTCAGCTTGACCATGGGCTTGCCCGCGTTGGCGATGATGATCTCTTCACCCTCCAACGCCCGATCAATCAATTTCGAAAGCTGGCTCTTGGCGTCGTAGATGTTCACCTGCATATCCGAAGAATACTTGACCAGACTAGTCTGGTCAAGTATTGCGGAAAGTAACCGTGGAATCCCCCGCTACTAGTCGTCGTCCTCAGATCCATCCCTGTCGCGCCCCCCCAAAGTCATGATAGAGTCCGGTTATGAAAGCAGCAAACACGGCGGCCCTCTTCGTCCTCCTCACCTCGGCGCTCTTCGCACAGATCGAACAAGCTAACCTGACCGGTGTCGTCACCGACGAGTCCGGCGCCCTCGTTCCCGGCGCTAGCGTCGTGTTGACCAATCGCGCTACCAAAGTCAACGCCGAGACCGAGACGAATCCCGCCGGCCTCTATCGGCTCCCCTTTCTCCCCGCCGGTGAGTACGACCTTAAAGTTACCAAGGCTGGTTTCGATGCCAGCCGCGTCATCGCCATCCGGCTCACCGTCGGGCTCACCGCCACCGTCAATCTCAAGCTCCGCACCGGGACCATCCAACAGGAAGTCACCGTTACCGCCTCAGCCGTCCAACTAGAACAGCAGTCGGCCACCCTCGGCAACGTCGTCGGCGCCAAGCAGATGATCGAACTGCCCCTCCTCGGCCGCAATCCTTATAACCTCGTCCTCCTCGCCCCGGGAGTCCTCCCTCGCGGCGGTGCCGGCTCCGGACCCATCATCAACGGAGGCCGCTCCAACACGAGCGAAATCCTGCTCGATGGCGCCGAAACCCGCAACAGCACCACCAACGACATCGCCTACACGCCGCCGCTCGAAACCGTTCAGGAGTTCAAGGTCATGACCAACTCCTTCTCCAGTGAATTCGGCCGCTCCGGCGGCGGCGTCCTCACCGTCGCCACCCGCTCTGGAACCAACGAACTCCATGGCGCCGCCTACGAATTCCTCCGCAACGACAAACTCAACGCCAACACCTGGGCCAGCAATCGCGCCGGACTCCCCCGTAACTCCTTCCGCCGCAATGAATACGGCTTCGCCGTCGGCGGACCGGTCGTCATCCCCCGCCTCTACGACGGTCGCAACCGCACCTTCTTCTTCACGAATCTTGAGTGGATCCCCCAGCGCTCCCCCGATAGCCTCCTCCTCACCGTCCCCACTGCCCTCGAACGCACGGGCGACTTCTCCCGCACCGTCACCGCCACCGGCCAACAGATCCGCATCTTCGACCCCGCCACCACCGTACCCAACCCCGCCGCCCCCGGCCAGTTCATTCGTCAACAGTTTCCCGATAACCGAATCCCCGCCAACCGCATCGACCCCATCTCCCGCCGGGTTCTGGAATATTACCCTCTCGCCAACCGCGATACCGTCGTCCAAAACTACGCCCAAAACAATACCCGTGCGAACGATACCAATCGCCAGTTCTTACGCTTTGACCAATCCCTCGGCGCTCGCCATCGCCTCTTTCTCACCTACGGTGTCCAAGGCAATACCCAGTTCTCGCCCGGCATCAACATCGCCTTCCCCGGCGAAGGCGTCAATGGCGAACAGGGCGAAATCAAAAGCAAAGCCATCTCCACCGTCCTCTCCGATACCGTCACCTTCTCTCCCACCTTCATCGGCCAGTTCCGCGCCAGTGCCACCCGGCGCGTCATCGAAACCCAACTCCGCAGTAAAGGCTTCGATTTTACCCAACTCGGATTCCCCCAGTCTCTCAAAGCCCGCGCTAAAACCCTGACCTTCCCCCGCTTCGCCCCCGCCGACCTCGCGCCCCTCGGGGCCGATCGCGCCTCTTACTTCGTCGACGCCGAGGGCAATTATGAAGGCCAGGCCCACTTCACCCTCCTCCGCGGCAACCACTCTCTGAAGGCCGGATACGACTACATGTTCCAATACTTCAACGTCTTCCGCCCGGAGCGTCCCTCCGGCTCCTACGATTTCAGCCGCGCCTTCACGCAAGGCCCCAACCCCACTGCCTCCAGCGCCACCGCCGGCCACGGCCTAGCCACCATGCTCCTCGGTGCGCCCACCGGCGGTTCCTTCAGCGACGATCCCGCTCTCGCCACCTCCCAACTCTACTACGCCGCCTACCTCCAGGACGATTGGAAAGTGTCTAGCAAACTCACCGTCAACCTGGGCGTCCGCTGGGAGTACCAGGCCCCCTGGACCGACCGCTTCAACCAACTCGGCTACTTCGACCCCACCGCCATCGACCCCCTCACCAAACGCCCTGGCGT
>JBKJLJ010000088.1:0-4084 GCA_046597015.1 Bryobacteraceae bacterium | reverse complement strand
TTTTGGATTTGGATGCGGTGCGGCCCGGGTTGGGAATCGTCACCGTCCCCAACCCGGGCCGCACCGCGTCCAAATCCAAAACCACCTTCCGCGAGTTCGGGTTCAACGACTCCTTCTGTAAGCGGCACTCCTCATGCAGCCGGAAATACTCGCTCTGGGTCAACTCCTCCCCCGCTGGCCACACCAAATCGGCCAGCAAACCGTCGAAGTCGTCTCCCCCCAACGTCGGGATGCCCTCGCTAGCGACCACCCCGTGCGACCGCTCGTCCAGTTCCACCAGCGACGCATCAAACGTCCCCCCTCCCAAGTCGTACACCAAAATGTGTTGCTTGGCGTTGGTCTGCTCCCGATGGCTATGCCCATATTCAATCGAGGCCGCCGACGGCTCATTCAACAAACCCGCCACCGAAAATCCCGCCGACCGAAACGCGTCCACTGTTAAGAATCGTTGGTTGGAATTCGCGCTCGCCGGAACTCCCAACATCACTTCAATCTCCTCTCCCTCCCGAATCTTTACGTTCGACGCCCCCACCAGCGCCTCCCGCAAACTAGCCGCCAACTCCGCCATCAACACAGAAAGGGGCGTCTCCACCCCCCCAATCTCCACCGGCGTCTGCGGACCCGCCTCGGATAAATATCGCTTCAACGACCGGACCACCGTCGCCGATGGGTCCTCCTGCAAGCTCCAAGCCTGCCATCCGTAAAACCTCACCCCGTCCTTAACGGCCACCAACGGGGGAAACCAATCATGCACCGCGCCGTCACTCCCTTCGAACGTGACCACCGGATAGTTGCCGCGATCACACGCAGCCACCACGATGCGGGTAGTGCCAAAATCTATGCCCAGCCTCATCCGGATAGCATAACAACTCATTCCCCGTTCGCGACTCTCCCGCCGACTGCGGTACAATTCGCGGTAACCCCGTATCCACCCTTCCTTTACGATGGATTTAGATCAGCTACACACGTTTCTGGAGATTGTTCGCCTTAAAAGCTTCTCCAAGGCCGCCCTCACGTGCTTTCGCACGCAGCCGGCCATCAGCGCCCAAGTGCGCCAACTCGAACAGGAACTCAACGCCACCCTCTTCGATCGCCTCGGTACCCGCATCTCCCTCACGACCGCCGGAAAGATCTTCGCCGACTACTGCGAACAGATTCTCGACCTCCGTCGCCGCGCGCAGGATGCCATCAACGAACTGGATAAAGTGCCCCGCGGCGAACTCATCGTCGCCGCTAACGAAGCCACCTGCCTCTACGTCCTTCCCGACGTCTTCGGTGAATTCAAAAAGCTTTTCCCTAACGTCCAAATTCATGTCGACCGCTCCTACGGCTCTCGAGTCGTCGAAGCCGTCATCGATAATCTCGCCGACTTCGGCATCTGCCAACTCCCGATCCAGGAAAAAAAACTCCAGGTCGTTCTCATACATACCGACGAGCTCAAACTCATCGTCCCCCCCGGCCACCCTCTCGCCCTCGCCACTTCCATCAATCCCGAAGACCTCCTCAACCACCCCCTCCTCCTCCCCAAAGCCGGCACCACCCGCAGCCGCCTCAATCAGTGGATGGAAAACGTCGAAGACAACACCCAAATCTCCATGGAGCTCGACTCCACCGAAATGATCAAGCGCTTCGTCATGGCCGGCCTCGGAATTTCCTTCTTGTCCACCTCCAGTTTGGTCGAAGAAGTCAGGGAAGGAAAACTAATCGCCATTAGCCTCGCTCCCGAGCCGATGCTCCGCCGCCTTGGGTTGATTTATCGAAAAGATAAGGCTCTTTCGAAGGCCGCACTGGGCTTTATTCAGGTTATTCTGGATCAAGCGGCTTCCACTTCTGCAACCGGCTTAATCGCCTCCCGCGGCTAACGCGCCCACCACCTTTGCACCATGGCCCGAACGACCATTAAAACATCCACGATTCTCGTTTCCGACGCTCATGGGTTCCGCGTCTATCCGTCCCGCGAGGAAATGCCCCCTCAGGTGCGAGAGCGCCTCGATAAATCCATTACCGGAGGCATGGCCGCCACGGTCCTCATCGCCGACCCCCGCGGCCGCGACGAAATCCTCAAAACTCTTCGCGGAGAGCCGTCGGCCCTCAATCACGGCATCCCCGGCCTCGGTCGCCGCGCCGCCGCCGCCCTCGTCTCCGACAAACCGCTCCCCGCCGGACCCCTCTGGCTCCAATCCCGCTCCGTCCGCCTCGCGATCGCCTTCGGCGTCCCCCTCGCGTTCGCCTGCGCCTTCTGGGCCCTTCTCGCCCTGCAAAAATAACCCCACGTTTTGCCGCGCCCGGCCGATATGAGCACTGACAGCGGGGATGCTGTCAGCTGCGATGTTTCTCTCACTCAAAAAATCACTCGACCACTCCGGCACTAGCCGTCAATCGGACGCCTTCCGCCGCGCTTTGCAAATGGTCTTGGCCGCGCTCCGCGTCCAAATGGTCGAAGCCGACGTCGACTCGCGAGACCGTTTCAAAACCGAAATCCACGGCTTCTCGGAAACCCTCACCGCCGATTCCGACCCCGACGATATCCTCGTCACCGCCGGCTCCCTCGTCCAGGTCATCGAAGTCTACTCCGCCGACGCCCGGCGCCGCATCCGCGCCCAGCAACTCGACTGGCAACAAATGGTCACCCTCCTCGCCGATACCATCGCCGCCGTCTCGCTCTCCGGCCACCCCGCCGCCGAGAGCCTCAAGATCCTTACCAAACAACTCGAAAACGCCACCCCAAATTCGGACCTCGCTCCTCTCAAACAGCAACTCTCCGACTGCCTGGCCTCCCTCCGCCACGACGCCGAATCCGAAGCCCATCACGCCCCCGCATCCCAAGCCCCCACCTCCTCAGACGCCATCAAGCTCGAACCCGTCAAAAATGCCCTCGAACTACTCCCTCGCCTCGCCGTCGAAGGGGCCCTCGAAGAAGCCCGCCAAACTCCCGGCTCCTTCATCGCCATCCTCCCCATCGACCGCTTCTCCGTCTTCCAAACCCGTTTCGGCCCCGACATCGCCGCAGACATCTTCCAGTTCTTCCTCATGCACATCCGTTCCCGCATGCTCCCGACGGACCAACTCTTCCACTGGAACGACGGCGCGATTCTAGCCATCGTACAACGCCCCTTCCAACTCGATTCCGTCCGCGCCGAATTCGCCCGCTTCGGCAGCCATAAACTCGAACATACCGTCTCCCTCGGCGGCGGACGCTCCATTCTCCTCGGCATTGGCAGCACCTTCGCCGTCTTCGGTGCCGACGAAGGCCGCTCCACCCTCCAATTCATTCGCAAAATCGATACATTCCTCCTCTCCCAATCCGTCCACGCCAATTAATTCCCCTCATGCTCCCGTCCTCCTCACCGATACGATCAGTGTGGAACGCCGAAAACAACACCGAACCCCCTTTGAAACCAACCTTACTCTTCGCGTCCTCGGCGAAGCAGCCGTCGACCTGCCAGGACAAATGCTCGACGTCTCCCCCGACGGCATGCGCTTCCTCAGCCCCTCTCCCGTCGCCCCGTCCTCCGCCATTCGCATCGACCGCCCCGATGGCATGATTCTCGGCGAAGTCTGCTACTGCAGCCCCGCCCCAGACAACCAGTTCCACCTCGGCCTCCTCTTCCATCAGGTCCTCTCCAACCTCCGCGACCTCGGACCACTCCTCCGCACCCTCCAGTCCTACGAAGAGCTAGCACACTCCACCCAGCAGCGAAAACCGTCCGCCCGCTAGTCTCGTGTTATTCTGCAAGTCGTGCAAAAACGTGTCGTTGTCTTTGGAGCCGCCGGTCAACTCGGCGTCGAATTAGTTCGCGTCTTCTCCCTCCGCGGCTACGCCGTAACCGCCTTCAACCGCGCCTCCGTCGATATCTCCGACCTCTCCACCCTCGAATCCAAACTCGCCGACATCGATCCCGCGATCGTCCTCAATTCCGCCGCCTACAACATGGTCGACGTCGCCGAACGAGAACCCGCCGTCGCCTACCAGGCAAACGCCCTCGGTACCCGCAACCTCGCCATCGCTTGCCGCCAAATCGACGCCCAACTCGTTCATTTCTCCACCGACTACGTCTTCGACGGCACCCTCGGCCGTCCCTAC
>JBKJLJ010000071.1:0-2993 GCA_046597015.1 Bryobacteraceae bacterium | reverse complement strand
CCGCAGGGGTGGCACTCCGCGCGCTTAACTGGTAGGAATTGTTCCCAACTGAGATCAGCGATTCTGGATTTCGAATTGACGCCATCGCCAGTTGACCCACGACTACCTGCTCACCATTTGAATATTGCGCGAGCATCACCCCTCCATCACCGAGCCCGACGCGCACTAACTGGGCTGCGGGTGACCCGTTCTGACCGAGCGCTGAAATCGCCGATGGTTGTGCGAATTGTGTGAGTCGAGGCGTGTCGCCGTTGAACATATTCCAGGTCACGTCCATGGGAGCGGCTCCGCTATTAAGTCCGGTAATGCTCAAGGTAGGAAACGGGCCGGTCGCCGGTGGATTCGTAAGTACGCCACTGGGGCCGAAAGTTATAACACCTGTGACGGAAGCGATTGGTGTCGAAACGTCGGCATTGGGCACAGAGTAGGAGTAGCTCCATTCGCCCGGGTTTGCCGTTTTCGTCATTTGAATGGTAACAATGTGTGAAACGCCAAGCGAATCATAGGTTTCCACGGAAGAAGAAAACGTGTCGGCAGGGGGGCCGGCGGTCGCGCGGGCGTTAAGATTCATATCAAACGTTATTTGGGTGGTAGAGGCAGCCGGGCGCAACGAACCCACAGGGACCGTGATATCGCCGACCGGCAAATTAGTGTTAAGGACGCCCGTTTGGGAGGCCCAGCCTTGGACGCGCTCCCCTGTTGCGGTCAGGAGGGAGCCATTGCGGTCCACTTGTAAGTTGCCTCCTCGCCCGTAGATCGTGGCATTCGCTTTCGATCGCAGTACCAGGAAGCCGTCCCCTTGGATAGCAGCGTCGAGGGGTCCGGCACTCGATTGGATAGCCCCTTGCGAGAATTGACGTAAGGTGATTGGTCGCGCCACGCCGAAGCCAACTTGGGTTTCACCTAGGCCGGCGCCGAGAGACTGGGTAACCAAATCGTAGAATGAAACGACGCTGGCCTTGAAACCCGGGGTATTTAGATTAGCGAGATTATTGCCAACCACGTCGACCGCGGTTGAATGGGCGCCGAGAGCGGATAAGGCCGTGGAAAAAGAAGTAAACATGAGTCTCCAGAATTCAATCGATAGGGATTAAGCGGTCGGTGGTGTCACTTTAGCCGATTGCATCAGATCTTTAATTGCAGCAATATCTTGCCTCATACCCAAGCTCTGCTCTAGATCCGTGAATTGAGCCAATTGACTAAGAAACGCGACTCCATCTTGCGGGCTGAGCGGATTCTGATTCTTGATTTGGGCGACAAGCAGTTGGAGAAATGTCTCCTTGTTTGCCAAGGGATCGGAAGGCGGTAGTTTGCCCTGGCCCAAGCTCGTTGCTGCGGCAGACCCGCTGGCTGTAGTCACACTTTTTATGTCTGGGATCATGACTGGACTCCTTTGGTTTCGTTTTGTTATCTGCTCAGAAAACTGCTGAACCGAATTTTTGTTTCATTCTCGCGACGGGCTCGCTCTTGTTGATTTCGGTGTTGCTCTTGCCGCTGGTCCCGATCGTGCTGCCTACGTTGCCCCTCGGCATCGCTATTTCCGCTTCCTTCCCGTTGCATGGTCTCAACCGCATTAGGAGGGCTAGGGTGAGGATCGCGAGAAACAGGGATGACGGCGAAGTGCGTTCGTTCGGTTTCGAGACCTTGTGGACGTAATCGTTCCACCAGTCCTGCCCACCCTGACTGGGCTCGACTACTGATGCCTTCGCCGCTTCCATGGACCCGCATCTGAATTTCTTCACCTCTCTGGCGAAGTTGGAGGCGTAACTCTCCAGCCACTAAATCGGCGGGTAAGCCGAGATCGCCCCGAGAGATTCTAAGATCCAGGTTTATTGAGCTAAGTCTTGCCGGCTCAACCGGATCAGCCATCGCGGCATCAACTTGGCTAACAAACGAAAGCGTTGATAAACGAGCCTCAGTAGTTCGGTTCCTTGTGTTGCCAGGGTGAAGGAGGGGTTGGGTTGAAAACCCGAGGTTACCTCCGATCACCTCCAAAGCTTCGCCCGCAGCTGGCGCGGTGTCCTCGGGGAGAACGTCCTGGTTTCTGCCTTGCAATTCGTCTCGCGCTTCTTGCTTTTCCCCGCTTTCAGTTGGAGTTTCCTGTGACCAACCACCTAAGCGGACCGGAACCGCAGAGGCAATTTCATCGGCCGCTGGTAAGACCGTCTCGTTGTTGGGCGGCGTGGGTCGTCCGGAAGTATCGGCTCCGGCGTCCCCAGTTTTTATCGTGAATACGGCTGAGACGATTTGCGGATCGCCTCGCTTGTCCGGCGCCGAGCCCGAAGGAGCGGGTGAATGGGTCCCGTACGGCGATTGGTCTGCCTTGCCGACGCTCGATGGAATCTCGTTATGGGGACTGCGTTCAGAAATGGCAACAAAAGGGGCGGGAGTTAGGATGGTGACGGGAACAAACTCCCACTGGTTGGGCGCAAGTTCGAACTCCTCGCTTGAACTGGGAGGATCAGAGGGGGCTTCGGTCGGCAGAAAAGAAGGCTCTGCGCCGATTTCAGAACCTGCGGTGCCCTCGTCATTTTGGGGTTCAACGGTTGAGCCGAACAAACTCAATTTGTTCGGCGCTTCTTTGGAGAAGAAGGAAGCAAGGAAAGCGATGGCAGACAATGGGGTAGTTGGACTCGGCTCCGACGACGGTTCGCCAGGAACCACATCTTCTCCATCTGTGGCGATCTCTGGTTCACTTTGAAACAAACCTTCTAGAATGGTGCGCCATTCTGAACCCTGCGCATCGCCATCAGAGGTCAATTCGGAGGGAGCCGGATTAGGCTCCGTGACCTTGGGCGTAGGGGCGAACTGAAGTTCGATGCTCATGGCGATGCTACGACTACTTATGCACATTTGAGGCCAATTGAGGGTTGTGGGAGTAAGGGGGTGCCCTTCGCCAAATTGTTGTCACGGCAGTGACTCGTTTCGGTCACATCGCCACTTTCTCGACGAAGCGCTGCCACTCGGCTAGCGCTCACCGCCTTTGGCCTGTC
>JBKJLJ010001085.1:0-2980 GCA_046597015.1 Bryobacteraceae bacterium | reverse complement strand
CTCCAGGCGGTCCGCGCCCTTGAAAAATCTGGCTTCACCATCAAGCGGCAGGGAAAACACATTGCCATGTCGAATGGCCACGCAGTTTTGATCATCCCGCGAAATGATCCGATCAATGCATTCACCATGGCCAGTATTGTAGAGGTGGCCGGACTTTCTCTGGAACAATTCAAACGACTGCTCTAGCCCGACACTTCCCTCCGTCATGCCATCCCTTGGGCGACCCGGGCGGACGGCCCAAGTCCCTACGGTAGTGTCCGCAAATATGCAATTGAGCCACCGGCTGTCGTCTGCTCTGCCACCCAACAGCCAGTACTCGTAACCCATGCCCAGTCAACGTCCCCACTGCCTATACGAGAAGATCCGGGTGGCCCGGTGGGACCGGCCGCACCTCACCCGCCTCCACTTCCCATAGCTTCGTCTCCGAGATCAGAACATCCCCTACGACGGCACCTCCAAGCATCGGCTATCTTCCAGGTGGAAGTCACGTTCGTTCGGGCGTGGTTCCCGTCGCCGTCATCTGGCGACAGCAGCGCCGATTGAAGAACGCCACGTAACAGGCCCGCCCGGCGTCCATCCCCGTATTAGTCAACATCCCGGCCGTCCGAATGTTACTCGTGTTCGTCTGGTCATCGGAAGTCAAGCTCAACGTCCCCGACGCCGTCCTCCCCGTCGCCGGACTGACCGCACCCGCATTCGGGAACGTCACCGCAGCCCCCGGGACCGTACGGAACGCCTCCGTCGACCATCCCGAGTTCCCCGCCCCCTTGGCCCGCGCCGGCCCAACTGGACGTCAGGTGCTGAGACAGTCCTGGTGACGCCACTCGGAAGTCTGAACGGCCCCGGGTTCAGTTCCGCGAGGTCGGCCAGGCGGCCGATCAGTCCCAGTATAAATAAAGTGTTGGCGTAGTTGACCTGCGTAACCCGGCTGATCAAGTTCGCTCGGCGACCCGGACGACCCGCATGCGAGGCGCTGGCGGGCGTCCCGAATGTCCTGACCCAGCTTAGGCAAAGCCCGGCGCACGGGTATTGGCAAGGCTCCTTTCCTGGCCTTATCATTATCAGCACCTTATTGAGAATACGTTAATGCGATCGGAGCGCTTATTCGGGGTTCCTCCGCTGTGGCCCCCGAATGCACGAAGGCGGTTGCGGTTCCTTAAGAGAATTGATGGCGGGGGGCGGTTTGTAGTAGCCTGATTTGTCTGCCAACAATTGCTTCAAAACCGCTACAACAACCGCTGGTGGGCGCATTGGTTTCTCTGCGCGCTTATGAAAAAGCAGTTCTGCTGTTCTTCTGCCTAGTGGCGGCAGTGAGTTGGCGGTGGGTGCTGCCGCTCGACGCCCAGTTGCGGATCGTGGCCATGCCGCCGCTGGTTTTGGCGTTTTGGGCGATCGAGAAAGCTCACTCGCGGCCGTGGACGCGGGTGACGCGGGAGTTCCTAGCTTTGGGGCTGATCGTGCCGGGTTACTGGTCGCTGGGACTGCTCTCGACGGCTCGGTTTTCGCCTTGGCAACCAATTTGGGTGGGCTGGGACCGGTGGCTGCTTTACGACTTTGGGATGAAGGCCGGAATCGAGCAGTTCGGCGCAGCAATTCCATTTCTCCTTGAATTTGCCTACCTTCTGCTGTACGCGTTTCCGCCAGCGGCTCTGCTGACGCTCAACCTGATGGATCGGCGGGACCGGATCGGCCGTTATCTGTTCATCCTGTTTTTGGGGACTTTTGCAGCGTATCTACTACTCCCGGTTTGGCCCGTATCGTCACCCCGGTTGGCGTATCCGGGGGCTGATTTGCCGCTTTTTGAGGGCTTTCCCCGCAATCTGAACACGTGGGTGCTCGACAATCTTGACATCCTAACGAGCGTGTTTCCGAGTGGGCATGTGGCGGTGGCTGTGTCGAACGCCTTCGCCCTATTGGTGGCGGTTCCGAACCGAAGAGGGGTTTGGGGAACGGCATTTGTGATGGCGGGGCTCGTTTACGTGGCGACGATCTACGGGCGGTACCACTATGCGATGGACGGGCTTGCCAGCATCGGGATTGCGACCGCGGCGTGGCGGGCGGGGGCGTGGCTGGATGCGCGCGGCAAACTTTCGTAGTAGCTTTGTGGGCGGGAGCTTTTCCGATGAACCGATTGCCGATTCTCTTCATTTCGTTGGGGGTGGCCTGCGCGCAGACTCTACCCGTTCAACTGGTCAACGACTGGGCTCAATTGCCGCCGGGCGTCAACTTTGGCGAAACCTCCGGGGTGGCGGTAGATAAAGACGACAACGTGTGGGTGTTCCACCGGGGTAAGTCCCCGGTAATGAAGTTCGACCGGACGGGGAAGTTACTCGCTTCGTGGCCGGACGCGCCGATTAAGTCTTCGCACGGCATTAAGATTGATCCGGACGGCAACGTTTGGACCGTGGACGTGGTGGGGCACTCGGTAAAGAAGTTCTCGAACACCGGCAAGCTGCTGATGCAGATCGGGAACGCGGGCGGGGCGCCGGGGACGAACTCGACTAAAGACGCCTTCAACAAACCAACGGGGCTGGCTTTCCTGCCCAACGGAGACTTCTTTGTTTCCGATGGGTATGAGAATTCACGCGTCGTGAAGTTCAACAAAGACGGCGAATTCCTGATGCAGATTGGCGGGGTGCGCGGCAAGGGACCGAGCGAGTTCGACATTGCGCACGACGTGGCGCTGGATGAGAAGGGCCGGATCTACGTAGCGGATCGGGAGAACTACCGGGTGCAGATTTTCGACTCGGCGGGAAAGTTAGTCCAGACCTGGGACAAGATCGGGTCGCCGTGGGGGCTGGCTTATAGCGAGAAGGACGGGATGATGTATATCTGCGATGGGTATAACAACCGGATTGTGAAGGTGAATCGGGAGGGGCAGGTGATCGGTTCGTACGGTAAGTACGGCAAGATTCCGGGGCGGTTCGATTTTGTCCATCATATGGCCATCGATTCGAAAGGCGCGATTTACGCGGCGGAG
>JBKJLJ010001070.1:0-5882 GCA_046597015.1 Bryobacteraceae bacterium | reverse complement strand
CGGATACGTATCCGCTCAACAAGCGCGGCTTTTGAACGAGCTGCTGAACTTCCTCCGCATCCCCAGCGTCAGTACGCTGCCGGAGCATAAGGGCGACATCGAACGGGCCGCCGAGTTTACCGCCGCCGCCCTCCGCGCCGCCGGCTTGCCCCATGTGGAGATCATTCCCACCGCCGGCCATCCGCTGGTTTACGCGGAAAGCCTCGCCGCTCCCGGGAAACCCACCGTGCTCTGCTACGGCCACTACGACGTACAGCCCCCGGACCCGCTTGAACTGTGGCATTCCCCTCCCTTTGAGCCTGTCGTCGCGAATGGCAATATCTACGCTCGCGGCGCCGCGGATGACAAGGGCCAGTTCTACACCCATATCAAGGCGATTGAAGCCCTCCGCGAGCTCGGCGGGGCCCTGCCCCTCAACGTTAAATTTCTTATCGAAGGCGAAGAAGAGATCGGCGGTAAGTCCGTCGCGAAGTTCGTCGCTGAGAATCCCGAAAAGCTGAAAGCCGACGTTGCCCTCGTCTCCGACACCGCCCTTTACGCCCCTGGACTGCCGACCCTCACCGTTGGTCTCCGCGGCCTTGTCTACATGGAAGTGGAGGCCACCGGTCCCAGCCGGGATCTCCACTCCGGCCTGTACGGCGGTGCTGCGCCGAACGCCGTTTACGGCCTGGTTGAGCTTCTCGCGAAAGCGAAGGACGATCACGGCACCATTCAGATCCCTGGCATCTACGATAGCGTCGCCGCCCCTTCCCCGGCCGAACTCGAAAGCTGGGCCAGCCTCCCTTACGACGAAGCCGAGTACCTGAAAGAAGTTGGCTCGTCGGCGCTCACCGGTGAGCCGGGCCGTTCCACCTTCGAGAAAACCTGGGCCCGTCCGACTTTCGAAGTCCACGGCATCGCGGGCGGGTTCACGGGCGCCGGAGCCAAAACGGTCATCCCCGCCAAGGCCTTGGCGAAGGTTTCCATGCGCTTGGTCCCCGATCAGGACCCTGACGCCATCGTGGCTTCGTTCCGTAAATGGGTAGCGGCCCATGCCCCGGAAGGCGTCTCCATCGAAGTTCGCGTCCTCAGCGGCGGGCCCGGCCTGCTCGTCAATCCGGACCATCCCGCCATCGCCGTTGCCGCCCGCTGTTTCGCCGATTCGCTCGGCCGCAAAACCGTCTTCGTCCGCGGTGGCGGCTCCATCCCCATCGTCGGGGACTTCGCCCAGCATCTTGGAATCCCGACCATCCTCATGGGCTTCGGCCTGCCTGATGATGGCCTCCACTCGCCCAATGAGAAATTTGCCGTCGATAATTACTATAAAGCCATCGTCACGGTCGCCCATTTCCTCGAACAGTACGGAGCGTAAGTGAGCAGTAATGCCACCGAGATCCCCGGCCCGATATCGTCCAGCCAGTCGGTAGCGCGGTCGGCGGGGGTCACCAGTATCGCCGTTCTTGCCAGCCGCCTCACTGGTCTGGTACGCGAAATCGCGCTCGCTCATTACTTTGGGGCCACTGCCGCTTACGACGCTTACATTCTTGGATTTCGCATTCCTAACCTCACCCGCGACCTTTTCGCCGAAGGGGCCCTCAGCTCCGCTTTCGTCCCCACATTTGTCGACGCTCTGCACAAACAATCGAAGGAAGAAGCCGCTCATCTCGCTAATCTTGTCGCCACGGCCATCATCATCGTCGTCGGCCTCCTCTGCCTGGCCGGTATGATCTTCGCCCCACAAATGGTGGACCTGCTGGCCCCTGGCTTCCGACAACTCGAAGGCAAGCACGAACTCGCCGTCCGTCTCACGCGAATTATGTGCCCCTTCCTGCTTCTGGTCGCGTTGGCCGCGCAGTCGATGGGCATTCTCAATGCCTGCAACCAATTCGCCCTGCCGGCGTTATCGTCTTCCTTGTTCAACGTGGGTTCGCTCGCGGTCGGTCTGAGTCTTGGGCTGGTGGCTGGCCCGTACCTTGGAATCCCGCCCATTGAAGGGATGGCCTGGGGCGTTCTCACCGGCGGCTTCATCCAACTCGGTTCCCAGGTGCCTGCTCTGGTCCGCAGCGGCTTCATCTATCGCCCCGCGATGGACTGGTCCCACCCCGGGCTTCGCCAGATCCTTCGCCTCATGGGTCCGGCGATCCTGGGCAGCGCCGCCGTTCAAATTAACGTGATGGTCAATACGAGCTTCGCGTCGGAAATTAACGGCGGGATGAGTTGGCTGGGGTATGCTTTTCGTCTCATGCAGCTTCCTCTCGGCCTTTTCGGAGTTGCTATCGGCGGAGCGACTCTCCCCGCCATCTCGCGCAGCGCGGCGCGCGGCGATATGGACGATTTTCGTCGCACGCTCTCTCGCTCGCTCGGCCTCGTCTTCCTGCTCACGATCCCTTCGTCGGTTGGTCTGTTCGTCCTCGGCCCGTCCATCATCGGGGCACTCTTTGAGCGTGGAGAATTCAAAGCGGTCGACACCCATCAGACCGCTCTGGCCCTTGGATGGTTCGCCATCGGCCTGGCCGGTTACAGTGCTTTGAAAGTTCTTGTGCCCGCATTCTATGCTCTGAAGGACGCTCGCACACCGATGTTCGTTAGCCTCGGGTCGATCGGGATCAACTACGCCGTAGTCTCGACGATGACCTCTCAGACGGGCTTCGGCTTGGCTGGTTTGGCGCTCTCCACCTCTGCCGTTGCCATCACTGGCAGCCTCATACTCCTAGCCATCCTGAAGACACGCATTACCGGAATCTATGGGCGAGCGCTGCTCGCTAGCGTCGGCAAGATCGTCCTTTCTGCCGCCGTCATGTTTGCCGCCGTCTCCGCGACCACGTGGCTGGTTGGCCAGCAGTTCCCCGCCGGCCAGCAGCGCTATCTCGTCGATCTCGCCGTCTCCATCCCTGTTGGCCTCGCGGTCTATTACTTCGCCTGCCGCCTATTGAAAGTAGAAGAGATGGAACTCGCGGCGGAAGCCCTCGAACGTCCCTTGGCCCGCTTGCGTGTTAGACTCCGCTAAAGATGAACCCTAAAGTGATATGCAACCTGAAGTTCAAGCGCTAATCCGGCTGCAGGATTTCGACCAGTCGCTCGCTCGGCTCACGGCCGAACTGCTCGAACTTCCGAAGCGCCTCGACGCCCTCACGAAGGACGGGGCCGCCCACGGCAAACACCTCGAATCGCTCCAGGCCAGTCTGAAGGCGGATGAGGCCGAGCGACGCAAGCTTGAGGGCAGTGTCGAGCTCCACAAATCGAAAATCATCAAGCTGAAGAAGCAATTGAACGAGGCGCAAACACAGACCCAGTCTCAGGCCTTCGAGCACGAAATCAATTGGGCGGAGTCGGAGATCGTCAAGGCCGAAGAGCGCGAACTAGAACTGTTGATGGAGGAAGAGCAACTGCGTGGCGACGTCCAAGCGGCCAAGCTTCGACTACTGGATATGCAGAAGACGTTTGAGCTCGAACGGACCCAAGCCCTCACCCGGCATAAGGCCGGCAAGGCCGAAATGGCTTCTCTCGAAGCGCAGCGCCAAGCTAACTTGAAGACGCTGGAGCCGACGGTCGCTTCGCTCTACGAGCGTCTTCGCCGGAAGCACAAGAACGGCATCGTTGCGGCCGAGGCAGTCAACTCCCAATGTCAGGCTTGCTACATGGAGATTCGCCTGCAATTGTGGCAGGAACTCCGAGCCTCACAACCCTTCATGACGTGCGAGAACTGTGGTCGAGTGCTCTATATCACTACGGTCACCGGCTTCGATCCGCAATTCGGGCCTGCGCCTACTCGCTAAGGCGAGCCCTTCGCGTTGGGTGGTCGACTCGGCAGAACGCTATGCTAATCCCGAAAAGCTCACCTTATACCGACAGTTGCGGCTGGTGCGGATCCCGGTGGATCCATCGAAACGCCGGAATCGAGTTCTTCCAAAAAAACTTCTCTGCGGCGGGTCGACTCTTCGCCAGAAAATAATTCTGCAAGATCTCGATCGCCGCTTTGTTTCGCCCCGCGAAGATCAAATAATCCTCGCCAAAAATGTCCCACAAAAAGTCCGCGACCGGCTTGTAGTCTTTGACGTCCGGAGCGCTGCCCGCCACGGCGGTTTTGGAGCGATAGAGCCCGGACATCTTAACGTAGACCTTCCGCTGGCGAAGCTCTTCGAGGTCAGCCGTATACTGCTTCCGAACCGCGGCCTCGGCAGGGATCCCCAACGCCTGCTGGTGGCCCAAAACAATGCGAAGGTCGGGAACTTTGTCGAGTAGGCGAAGGGTCGCGCGGGTCAGATCCACGCGTGGGTTTGCCACTTCGAGGGTTAGCCCCGTCGCCGCGAAGGCCTTCATGTTTTCGATCAGCTCCGGGCGATCGATAGCGGCCACCATGTTGTGAACCGGCCACACGTTTCCATACCGAATCCCCAGGAACAGTTTGTTTTTCCGGTACCGGTCAAGGTACTCGCGGAACTCCGGCTTCAGCGGGTCAAGGTTCCCGATCATGCCAGTAATCATCGGTTCGCTTTCGATGATCATGAGGACCCAGAGGTTGTCCTCCACCCAAGGGCTGGCTTCGACTTTGATTCCCCCGACGACGCCAAGCGGGATGGCCGATTCGCGAAAGTGTTTCGGCAGGAACGGGGGCGCATTGGGAGTGAACGGAAACGGGGACCCCTGGGGCCGAGTCGGATCGTATAGGTGAAAATGAGTGTCGATGATTGGAATCGGCGCGGGGGCGGCTGCGGCGAGCGTGGCGGATGCAGCCAGTAAAGCGCGGCGGGTGGTCGGGGTGTCGATCATGCGGGGCGAACTCCTCGTAGGCCTGCATTGTATACCGGAGTGGGGGGTTCCGAAAACATCGGCCGGGCGAATCTCAGAACTGCAATAGAATAACGGTAGATGCACCGCGTAGTTTTATTCACCTTCGGGTCCCTGCTCGCTTTCGCCCAAACCCCGGTTGACTTCCAGCGCGAAATCCGTCCCATCCTCTCGGACAACTGCTTTCACTGCCACGGCCCCGATCACTCGACGCGCATGGCCAACCTCCGTCTTGACACCCGCGAGGGTCTCTTCTCCGCCCGCAAAAAGTCCGCCCCTATCGTCCCCGGTAAGCCCCTTGAAAGCCTGCTTCTTCAACGCATCGCTCATGCCAACCCGGCCCTCCAGATGCCCCCGCCGCAAACCCACAAAACCATCTCCACCAAGCAACGCGAAACCCTCGTGCGCTGGGTCGAACAAGGCGCCCCTTGGAAGGAACACTGGGCCTTCGCCCAACCCGCCAAGCCCTCCCTCCCCTCCGTTCGCGCCACCGCCTGGCCTCGCAATCCTATCGACCAACTCCTCCTCGCCCGCATCGAAGCCGCCGGCCTCTCCCCCGCGCCGGAAGCCGACCGCCGCACCCTCGCGCGCCGCCTCTCCCTCGATCTTACCGGCCTCCCTCCTCAACCCGCCGACGTGGAAGCTTTCGTTGCCGACCCCTCGCCCGACGCCTACGACAAGCTCGTCGATCGCTACCTTGCCACCCCCCAGTACGGCGAACACCGCGCCCGCTTCTGGCTCGATGCTGCTCGCTACGCCGATACTCACGGCCTCCACATTGATAACTACCGCGAAATGTGGCCGTATCGCGACTGGGTCATCGAGGCCTTTAATAAGAACCTCTCTTTCGATCAATTCATCCTCTGGCAGGTCGCCGGCGACCTCCTACCCAACCGCACCATGGAACAGCAAATTGCCAGCGGCTTCCAACGTTGCAACGTCACCACGAACGAAGGCGGTGTAATCCCGGACGAGGTCCAGGCTATGTACGACAAGGAACGCGCCGATACCACCGGGGCCGTCTTCCTCGGCCTTACGATCGGCTGCGCCACGTGCCACGACCACAAGTTCGACCCGATCTCGCAGAAAGAGTATTACCAGTTCTTCGCCTTCTT
>JBKJLJ010000952.1:0-3655 GCA_046597015.1 Bryobacteraceae bacterium | reverse complement strand
ACTCTATTTCGCCTCCATGGAAGAAGGCTTCTACGAAGTCGATGTCCAAACGCTGGCCGTTCGCCAACTCTACGAAGATGGCAACGCCCTTTTCAACCGGAAGGCCGCCAAAGATATCGCCGGGCCGCTGCTGCCCGGGTACCACGGCAAAGGTTTCTACTCCGGACAGGGCCGCGTCGTCTACTCGAATAACGGCGAAATCGGCGGTGGGAACCTTCCCCCCGATATCCCCTCTGGCTGTCTGGCCGAGTGGGACGGGAAAGACTGGCGCGTCGTCCGCCGCAACCAGTTCACGGACGTCACGGGACCGGGCGGTATTGAGGGCAACTCGAATCCCGCCACCGACCCCATTTGGGCCATCGGCTGGGACCACCGCTCCGTGCTTCTGATGCTGCTCGATAATGGCGTCTGGCACTCTTATCGCCTGCCCAAAGCAACCCATACCTACGACGGCGCGCACGGCTGGAACACCGAGTGGCCCCGGATCCGCGATATCGGCGAAAACGACCTTCTGATGACCATGCATGGCATGTTCTGGCGCTTTCCGAAAACCTTCCGCGCCAACCGCTCCGGCGGGATCGCGCCCCGGTCCACGTACCTCCGAGTCGTGGGCGACTTCACCCGTTGGAACAACCGCCTGGTGCTGGGCTGCGACGATACGGCCAAAAACGAGTTCTTCAATACGCGCCGGGTCAAAGGCAAGATCCCCGGCCCCGGGCGGTCCCAATCGAACCTTTGGTTCCTGAATCCGGCAAAACTCGACACGTTCGGCCCACCGATCGGTCACGGCGCGGTGTGGGTGAACGACGATGTCGCGGCCGGCCAACCTTCCGAGCCGTTTCTGTTTAGCGGATTCGCACAGCGCCTGCTCCATTTGACCCACCAGTCGGCGACGCCGGTCACCTTCCGCCTGGAAGTGGATCGGGCCGGGAACGGCTCCTGGACGCCGCTGCGGCAACTCACCGTCCCGGCAGGCGGCTATGCCTACCACTCGTTCCTTCCCACCGAGACCGGCGCATGGATCCGCCTCACCCCGCTGCAGGCCTGCGTCAAGGGCACGGCATTCTTCCAATATGCCGCTCTGGATACCCGCCCGGCGGCCCCTGCGGCGCCTGCCCCCACGGCCCCCGGTTCCCTGCTCTGGACCCGCGACGGCAATACGGGAACCCTTTTGCTCGCCACTCCGAAAGCCCTTTACGAAGTCGACGCCAGCCTTGCCGCCCGGACGCTGGCCGACGCCAAACTGCACGCCTGGGTGAACGACAATCTCCCCGCCCCCGCGGCTGCGCTCGAGGTGGACGCCGCCTCCGTCGTCTATGTGGATGAAGCCGGCAAACGGTGGCGCTTGCCGAAAGGTCCAGCGCCGCCCGCTGGGTCGCGGATCGCTCGCGAGGTCTCCACCGAGCGCGATCTATTCCACTCCTACGGAACCTTCTACGAAATCCCGTCCAACAACGCAGGCGGTATCGCGATGGTCCGTCCGGTGTGCACGCACAATTTGCCCATTCAGGATTTCTGTTCCTGGCGCGGTCTGACGGTGCTTGCCGGCCTGCCGCGGATGGAACTGCCGGCCGGCGAGTTCATCACCACCGCCGATGGGCAACACAGGCTCTGGCTCGGCGCATCGGACGACCTTTGGCGGTTCGGTAAGCCCAAAGGGGAAGGCGGCCCCTGGCACGACACCGCTGTGCTGGCCAACAGCCCTTCGGAGCCTTATCTCATGACCGGCTACGACCAGAAGCTACTCCGCCTCTCTCACACCGGCAAAGTCCAGGTCGATATCCGGATCGAGGTCGATCTTACCGGCAGCGGCCTTTGGGTGGCTTATCGGACGTTCCCCGTCGGGCCGGGCAAGCCGATTAGCCACCGATTTCCGGCCGGTTACAACGCCTACTGGCTCCGGGCGGTGGCGCTGGCAGATACCGTTGCGACGGCGACGCTGACCTACTCTTAGCGCCTACTGTAAAACCTTCAGCGCCGGCTCGGGCTCCGGAACCACTTCCGCCTCGGTCCATTTGCGCCAGGTTTCTCCAATCGCAATCGACCCCCGGAAGATGAGGCCCACCGGCACTACGCCCCCTAATTTGTGGGCGGCCACGGCGGCTAGTCCCATCGAAGCAATGCACCCGCACTGCTCGCAGTCCGGCTTCCCGCCATATTGACAGGGAGTTACCTTCGTCTTCAAATCCGCCGTCAGTACTTGGGTCGTCCGCGCAAATACGCACTCTTCCGGCGTATGCGGAGGGGTCGCGAACTGCTCAATCAAGCCCTTGGCCATATCCACCTTCGGATAGCGGACGCGCAAATCGAGCAGTTCCTTCATCGCGCGGAGCCGCTCCTCGCGCGTCAGGATTTCCGGCATCGCATCCCCGATCTGCGGCGTAAACAGGCTGAACCAGACCTTTCGGATCTCGGGCCGCGGCGTCCAGAACTGCAAAAATTCCTCAAGATAACCGGGCTGTTTCATCATCTGCCCGGTTATCGTGCTGTGGATCGTGATGTGTTGCCCTGCAATGTTCTGGAGGATCCGGTCGTACGTCGCCGGAGCCCGCCGCACGTCATGGTCTGGCTGCAGGCCATCAATCGAGACGACTACGGAAAGATGTTCCATATTCGCCCACTCGGCGGCAATCTTCCGGAATGCGCTGGTTACGACCTGCACGTGGATCCCCCGTTTCAGCAGGATTGGAACCATCGTCTCCACTTCCCGATACCGCACGAGCGGGTCCCCGCCCACGAGAGATAGATGGAGCGGCTTCAGCCGGTCGACCACCTCAAGCACGCCGTCAATCAGTTCCTGCCCCTTGCGGTCGGTCAGGCTTCGCAGCGTCGTCCCGCCCCCCAAATGGCCATCGTCATAGGCATAACAACCGGGACATTTCAGCGGACACTCTTTCGTGATTTCAATGGAAAGCGAAGGCTGTTGCCCCCGTAGAATCTTGCCCCACGCTTGCACAACCTCGGAAGTTTTCACTCGATCTCCTAACAGGCGGCGTTCGACGCCGCTCAGTTTATGAGATGTGCGAAGCGGGACTTTTAGTTACGAATTTCTGTCCCCTTCGTATTTGGCAGTTCGAATATCCTCTGGATTTGGTTCGTCGCAGATTCCCAATGTTCGCGTATACCCGCCGTTGCTGCGTAGTGCGCAGTTGGACCAGTTGCAGTTATCGAAGGTAAGCGGTGGCCGCGGTTTACCCGTCGCTGCAAAAATGCGGAAGGGTTGCGCCGCGGCCACCATACCCATCACACGATTGAAGCAGTGCGGGTAGGGGCGGGGGGATGGGGCTGAAGGTTAAGGTTTCGAGCCGTCGTTCTCGGCCCAGGCGATGAATTTGCGGGCGACGCTGCGGCCGAGATTGACGCCGGCTTGATTGTCCATTTCATAGTGAATTCCAGCCCAGATGCGAGAGTCGCCGGCTTCCTTGCCGCGGGCGCGAGCCGCATCCGCGTCGCGGGGGAAGAGATAGGCGATCATCTCGGCTGCTAGCGAGGAGATCGTGGAATGGTTAGACGGATAGGAGGGAAAATTCGGCGCGGGGAAAAGCGGCACCAGCGTCGTGTCGAGTTGGGCGGGACGGAGGTACCAATAGGTGAATTTCCCGCCCTGGCTGGCAATCCAAGCGTCATAAATCGCCGTGCCTAGAAGGGCATATGC
>JBKJLJ010000850.1:0-8279 GCA_046597015.1 Bryobacteraceae bacterium | reverse complement strand
GTAGATAGGTCGAAGTTTGCGGTGGAGATTTGGAACTCTTCGACGACCTCCTGCGAGAAGTTCTGGGCCGACCCCCCTTCGAGCGGGTTGCGCACGTTGCCGCCGTCGACGGTGAGGGCGGTTTTGCCCGAACTGCCGCCGAGAACGGAGACGCCGAATTGGGAGTTGTATTGCGCCAGGCTCTGGCTGCCGACGGAGACGCCGGGTTCGAGAAACGCCAACTGCAAAAAGCTGCGGCCGTTGAGGGGCAGCGATTCGATTTGGGTGCGACCGACGACGCCGTCGACTTTATGGCTGTCATAGGCGATCTGCGAGTTCGCGGCGGCGACGGTAACGACTTCGGTGACGGCACCGATTTGCATTTTCAGATCGACGGTGGTGGTGCTGCCGATGGCGACGGTGGCGTCGCGAACGGTCTGGCGGAAACCCGTGATTTGGCAACGGACTTCGTAGCGACCGGCGGGGAGGGCGGGCGCACTGAACTGGCCTTCGGCGCTGGACTTGAGTTCGCGGGTGAGGCCGGTTTCGACGTTGGTGATGCGGACGGCGGCGCCGAGGACGGCCCCGCCCGATTCGTCAAATACGGTGCCGGCGATGTTGCCAACCGGAGCTTGGGCGAAGACAGCCGAGGCGAGCAGAAGCGAGAGCAGGATCTTGAACATGCCTGTTATGCTATCGCGTGCGTTTGACATTCGGGTGAATCGGAGAGCGACTCCAGGTATTTGACGATTTCGTGTTGGCCGCCGTAGTGGGCCCAGCCGAGCGGGGTGCCGTGGTGAACCGTGTCGGCGATATCGAGACGAGCGCCGCGTTCGACGAGGAGCCGGACGACGGCCAAGTGTCCGTTCCAAATGGCCTGATGAATCGGCGGGGTGTGGCCGTGGGTGCCGGGCGGATTGAAGCGGTTGGGATCTTCGCCGGCGTCGAGCAGGATAGTGGTGGTTTCGAGTTGACCGGATTGAGCCGCCAGGGCTAACGCCCGGTGGCGAGAGATGGGGTCAGCGGTGGGGAGGAGATTTTGCACTTCCTTTGCCAAGCCAAGCGCGGCGGCGGCGGGCAGGGTGATCGGGGCTCCGTGCCGCATCAGCGCCTCGGCGGCGGGCCGGTAGCCGAACACGAGAGCGGTTTCCAGAGGCGAAACCCAGTTCCCAGTGCCCAGGTTGGTAACCGCTGCGCCGTGGGCGACGAGAAGGTCAACGAGCGCGACCTGGACGCCCGCTTGAGCGGGATGGTGGCTTGAGACCAGCAGGCTCATCGTGGAGCACTGCCCGCCGTACAGATGGGCGAGCGAATCGACCGCGGCACCGGCGTCGAGGAGGGCGGCGGCGATGGCGACGGCGTTGGCGGGCGACTTCTGGCGGTAACCTTCGGTGCCGTTGGCGGCGACGTAATGGAGGAGGGTGGCGCCGTGGACGGAAGGGTCGAAATGGGTGACGCGGGTGGAGCGAGCGTGGACCAAATCGGGGTGATTGTGAAGCAGCGATTGCAGGGTTGGCAGGTCGCCCTCGACGACGGCGTCGACCGCGGCTTCAAACGGATAGACGGCCGGATCGCGACGAGCGATGGCGGCGACAAAGGTGGAGAGAGATTGCCAATCGGCGAAGTCGTAGCGTTTCGCAAGCGCCGAGCGGGCGTCGTCCGGCGGTAGGTCCAGCGTCAGGGCCTGCGCCTCATAGGCGGCCAGGGTGGCGGTGAGCGGGAGCGGTGCGGGTTGCATGGCTAGGCGAATTTAAGCGCGAACAGGTTAGCGTCTTTCAGACTGATGCGGAGGCGAACGGCTTGGCCGGACCAGGCGGCGAGGGAGTCGATCGTCTTCCACGTAACGACGCGGGAGGTTTGATCTCCGATGAGTTCGGTCGATTCGGCCAGCGGCGCGCCCGAGGGGGTTTCGAGGAAGAAGCGGATGCCGCCCGGCGCCGAGGTGGCGAAGTTGACTTCGAGTTGGGCACCGGTGAAGGTGACAGGCTTGGTAATCATTTGGCCGCCCGCATAGCCGGCGTGCAGGGAGGCGAAGCCGTCGAGCCGAAGGGTATAGCGCCGAAGGTGGACGGAGGGCTGGCCGTAGTTCCGGACGACGTAGAACGACAGTTGGTCGGGGCCCGTCGGGACGACGTTGAGGGCTGGGTAGTTGGAGCGCGAGACCCAGTTGGCAATGCCGAGGCCGGGGCGGAGGAAGGCTTCGAGAAATGTGCGATCAAATTGAGTGCCGCCCCGGGACGACAGAAGAACGGCGTCCGAACAATCTTTGAAATAGCCGGGATCGACGTTGACCGCGCGGGCTTCGGCTTCCGAGAGGACTTGGCGGCCGGGGAGGAAGCGGGCGCAGAGGGAGAGGTAAAGATGGGGGGCGCGGAAGTAGGGGCTGGTTTGATTGGTGTAGAGATGTTCGGGCGGCGCGTCGCCAAACGAGATTTCGCCTTCGAGTTTCCAGTCGAGGAAGTTGGGGCTGACGGCGCGGGAAATCCAGCGATAGCTGGTAACGCCGATTTTTTTGAACGTTCGATAGTAGCAGACATACTGATTTTCGGACACGGACCAGAAGGAGATGTTTTGCGAATCGAAGGCGCCCTGGGTGAGCACGGGTGCGGAGCGGAGGGGGCTCCAATGGATGCCGTCGGGTCCGTGGAAGGCGACCAGGCCGCTTTTGCTGGTGCCCGCTAACGCCTTATAGCGACTGGCCGGGGAGACGCCGGGGCGGGTATCGAGGAAGGGCGAGAAGTTGTGCTGGAGCGGCGGGGTATGGGCCAGGATGACGTTGTTCGTGTCGGTGCCGCGGACTGAATGCAGTTGGAGATTGGGCCGATGGAAGGTAGTGCCGTCGGCAGACTCGGCGTAACAGTAGACCTCGTCGCCGCGGCCATCGGCACCGGCGTTGGGGACGCCGCGGTAGTAGAGGCGGAATTTTCCCGCATCGGCGATGACAGTGGCGTAGTTACAGAAGCGGCCCTCCCAGGGGCGGTCGAACTCGAAAGCCGGGCCGGAGTCGATGGGTTGAGCGAGGCGGAGTTCGGCACCGGTGAGGGACTGGATGAGGTAGTGGTCGACGAAGAGTTCGCGACGGGATTGGAGGGGGAGGGGTGAGGTGGCGGAAGGGAGGGGAAGGGCGGCGGCGGTGGCGGGGAAGAGTTGGCGGCGGGTGAGCATGGCGTATCCATCGTATCTTGGGTGCTACACATTCCGGTGGAAACCGCGCGATACTCGACCCATGAAAACAGCTTGGGTATTGCTGGTGGTTTTGACCGTACCGATGGCCGCGCAGCGGATGGCGGAAAAGGTCGACAAGGCCACCCTGGACGGGTGGATGAAGGAGTTGTCCAACTGGGGGCGATGGGGCGAGAAGGACCAGATGGGCGCGGTGAATCTGATTACGCCGGCGGTGCGGAAACGAGCGGCGGCGCTCGTGAAAGAAGGCTTTTCCGTGTCGCTGTCGCGGGATACCGATTCCGAACGCGCGGTGGACAATAGCCGGCCATTCGAGCGGAAAATGATTTCGACCGGGATGGATCCGGACCCGATGTTTGCGATGGATACTTATACGATAAGTTTTCACGGGGCGTCCTTGACGCACTTCGATGCGCTGTCGCACATGGTCTACCAAGGGACGACTTACAACGGGTATCGGCAGGAGGAAATTAACGCTTCGGGGGCGCATCAGTTGGCCGTCGATGCATACAGGACCGGCTTCTTCTCGCGGGGGATTCTGATGGACATTCCCCGGTTGAAGGGCGTCGACTACCTGGAGCTTTCGACGCCGATCTACCCGGAGGATCTGGAGGCGTGGGAGAAGCAGGCCGGGATCAGGGTGGGGCCGGGAGACATCGTGTTTATCCGGACGGGCCGCTGGGCGCGGCGGGCCGCGAAGGGACCTTGGAATACGGACAAGGTTTCGGCAGGGTTGCATGTATCCTGCGCCCGGTGGTTTAAGCAGCGAGACATCGCCATGTTGGGCAGCGATGTGCACGCCGAACTGATGCCCTCTCCGGTCGCGGGCGTTGCGTATCCAGTACACCAGTTGCTTCTGGTGGGGATGGGGGTACCGATGCTGGATAACTGCGACTTGGAGACCTTGGGCGAGGCCGCGGCTAAGCGCAAGCGGTGGGAGTTTTTGTTGACCGCGGCGCCGTTAGTGGTTCCGTTGGGAACCGGATCGCCGCTGAATCCAATTGCAACGTTTTGAGGTGTGAAACACCCTTTGACCTTACGGCCAAACTGTGATGTGATATCTCGCACCGCAGTACTGAATTATCTCGTTCTTTGGAGGACCTCGTTTTGATTTCCAATTTCTTTCTTGCCCGGTTAGCTTTATCGCTTGTGCTCGGCGCAGGCTTCGTGATGGCGCAGACGACCGGCACCGGCACCCTGGTGGGTACCGTGGTCGATACCAGTGGGGCGGTGGTGGTGGGGGCGAAGATTACCATCGTCAACCCAGCCAATGCATTTGTTTCCGAGGTGGTGACGAATGGAGAGGGCGGTTACTACATCCCCTACCTCGGCCCGGCCACCTATCGATTGACCGTGGAACTGGCGGGGTTCAAAAAGTACGTGCGCGAAGGGGTGGCGATTCGAACCGGTGAAATCCCGCGTATTGATATCGAGATGCAATTAGGTGGAGTAACCGAGACGGTACAGGTCACCGGCGGTGCACCGCTGTTGGACACCGAGACATCGGCGTCCGGATTGGTGCTCTCCGGCGAGACGCTCGTAGCGATTCCCGTGAGCCAGAAGCGACCGGTGCGGATGATGTACTACTACCCGGGGACGAACTCGATGAACGGTTACCACGTACTGGGGCAGCGGTCGCGAGCGATCGGCTACCAGGTGGACGGGGTGAACGGCAAGGAACCGGGAATTGGGAATATCGGCGGGCCCAACGAACAGGTTTCGCCGACGCAGGACGCCTTCGAAGAGGTGAAAATTCACACGACCGGTATGCCGGCCGAGTACGGACACTCGGCGGGCGGGCTGATGTCGATGGTGATGAAGTCGGGGACGAACAATTTGCACGGGGCGGTGGAAAACCGGTACATCAACAAGAACATGGTGCATCGGACCTACCTGGAGCAGTTGGCGCGGACTAATCCGTTCACTTACAACGAAAGCACGGGGTTGATCAACGGACCGGTGATGCTGCCGAAACTCTATCGCGGAAAGGATAAAACGTTTTTTCTATTTGGGATTGCTCGCCACGCCGAAATCGCGGGCACCTCATCGTCCCGGGTGACGGTGCCGACCGCGGAGATGATGAGCGGAAATTTCGCCTTCGCCAACCAGGCGACCGTGCGGCCGCTGCCCATCTACAACCCGTTCACGACCAGGCAAGAAGCGGGGACATGGGTTCGGGATCCGTTTCCGGGCAACGTGATTCCGCGGTCGTTGTTTGACCCGGTCGCCGTGAACTTCCTCGGCCGGAAGCCGTTCACTGAACCGAATCAGGCGGGCATTCCGGGGGCATCGGGGCCGACCGAAAACCTCGTGATGAACACGCCGAAAGAGATCTATCGGACCCGCCTCGACATCAAGATCGATCATCAGTTCACGGCCAACCACAAGGCCTACGGGCGGTATTCGCGGTCGATTCATCGGGCGTGGAAGGGCGACCATCAAGCGCAGTTTGCGTGGCTTGATATTGACCCTAACGCACAGCCGCAGCCAGTGGACCATCACAACGCGGTCTTCGCGGACATGATGATCCTGTCGCCGACGGTGAGCAACGAGTTCCGTGTCGGCTTCAATCGCCGGGTCCTCAAAGAAGTGGCCATTACGAAGGGTGGCGACTGGGCCAAGCAGTTGGGGATTCCCAACGTTTCCGGGGATACCTTCCCTTATTTCAATATTGGTTATGGGTTGGGATCCTTGCCGAGCTTTCAGAATATTGGCGAAGATATGACGCTGCAGAATAACTTGACGAAGGTGGCGAGTAAGCACACGATCAAGATGGGCTACGAGCTGATGCGGACGCGCTACAACGCGAAGTCGCCGGCGCTGCCCGGCGGCACTTACAACTTCGGCGGGACGAACGCGCCGTTTACTCCGAACACGGGGAACACGTTCGCTTCGTTTTTATTGGGAACGGTGACTTCGGCGACGTTTTCTTCTGATTATGCGAGCTGGTTGCCGCGCTGGTGGTCCCATCAGGCCTATTTCCAGGACGATTGGAAGCCGATGCGTGGGCTGACCCTGAACCTTGGCGTTCGCTATTCGTACGAGAGCCCCTATTCGACTAAATACGGTCAGCAGTCGCAGTTCGATGGGACGGCGCGGGATCCGCTGACGGGTAGGACGGGGGCGATTCTGCACGGGGCCGGGCCGCTGGCCAAAAAAGATTTGAATAACTTCGCGCCGCGCGTGGGATTGGCCTGGAACTTTCATCCGAAGATGGTTTTCCGCGCCTCGTTCGGCATGGTGCATCAGGATGTTTTTGCCACCGACCGAAACAGCATGTTCCAGGAGTATCTGGCAACGGCAAACGTGCAGGCGCCCGTGGGTGATCCACAGCACGTATTCCGGCTCTCCCAGGGGCCGGGGACGATTCGATACACGGTGCAGCCCGATGGGTCGGTGCCGTTCGTGGGAACCAATTACAGCGGCCGTGGCGCTCATACGTGGGATACGAATATGCGCTTACCGTACGTGATGAGCTGGTCGGGTGGCTTACAGTGGAGCTTCCGGCAGGGCTGGGTGATGGAAGGGCAGTATCAGGGCCAATCCGGCGTTGGGCTGCTGAATAGCTGGAATACCAATGTGCTGCCGCTGGACGTTTCGAAGGACCCGGCCGTTTTGAACCAGATCTTCACGGCGCAGCAGAACTACCTGCCGTATACGCACTTTGGCGAAGTCCGGCTATTTTCTAACTTCGGCCACAATTCGTATCATGGGGGGACAATCCGGGTGGAGAAGCGGCTGGGCAACGGGCTGTTGTTTAATAGCTTTTACACGATGAGTAAGACGCTGACGGAGACCGAAAACGAAACGGGCGACAACGGGATCACTTACTTCAATCGCCGCCTGGAGAAGGGCCGGGCGAGTTACGACGTGCGGCATCGATTTGTTACGGTGCTGTCCTATGACTTGCCGTTTGGCCGGGGCCGGCGCTGGCTGACCGGCGGCGGCGCGGCGAACGCGGTACTGGGCGGTTGGCAGTTGACGATGACGCAGACGCTGCAATCGGGGCCACCCTTCACGGTGGGCTTCGCGGGTAGTCCGAACCGGTATCTGCCGGGGGAATCGCGTCCTAACATCCTCACCTCGAATAGCGACGCTCAAGTGAAGGATTGGACGATCGGCGCGAACCGGTTTCCGACGCAGGCACAGAATCCGTACCTGAACTTCAGTTCGTTTGCCTATCCGGCACCCTTTACGGCCGGGACGCTGGGGCGGAATACGTTTGAAGGGCCGGGGCTGGCATGGACGCAGTTCTCGATCGCGAAATGGTGGACGCTGAAGGAGCGCTATCGCTTCCAGATCCGTTTGGACGGAAACAACATGCCGTTCAAGCAGCCGCAGTTCTCGGACCCGAACGGGAGTTACAACGTGAATTCGCCCGGGACGTTTGCGCGAATCGGCAGCGGGACCCGGGGGGCGTTTTCGGATATTGGAACGGCGAACTCGAATTTGTTGATCATCGGCCGGTTCCAGTTTTAGTTGGCGGTTCCGGTTGTCAATGGGTGGCCGTGAGTGACGTTCGGCGGTCACTTTCGTGATGAATACGGCCCTTTTACGGGCCGTATTCAATTGGCCCTCGATCTGCAAGCCCTATGGCATGGCTTGCAAAAGTATAGATTTAACGACGACTGACGAATTCGATCCGATTGCAATGGACGTTGGGGAAGAGCGTGAGGTAATCACCTTGGCTCAGTTCGAAGCGGCCTATCGGAGTTCGTTTTCCCGCACGGTGAATCGATTGGCGGCCCGAGGTGTGAGCCGCGAAACGGCGGAGGATTTGGCCCAGGCGGCTTGGGCGCGAGGCTGGGAGTATCGGGAGCAGTTGCGGAACCCGAGTTTGGTGAGTTGGTGGGTAGGTTCGATTGCCCGGAATTTGCTGTTCATCGCCTATCGCGGCCGGAAGCCGACCGAGCAGTTGACCGAGACGTGCGCGACGGTGAGTCCGGACTGGAAGCCGCTTTTAGTGGAGCGTTTGTTGAGGGATCTGCCGACGGCCGACCGGGATCTACTCGTTGATACCTATGCTTTTGGATCGACGAGCTATGAGCTGGGGCCTAAGATGGGAGTCTCGGCAACGGCGATCCGGGTGCGGTTGAACCGCCTGCGGAAGACGCTGC
>JBKJLJ010000979.1:0-18396 GCA_046597015.1 Bryobacteraceae bacterium | reverse complement strand
TGTCCTCTTTCAAAACTTAAAAATCAGTACGGCAGGGAGCCTTTATCGGCAATGCGGACGCGATAGACCGAGGTGCGAGCCGTTACGTACAGCGTTTGCAGGTCGTCCCCACCGAAGGCGCAGTTGGCCGGCGGTTCGGGGAATTCAATGACGCGGAGCAACTTACCCGCGGGCGAGTAGACGCAGATGCCCCGGCAGGAAGTGTAGATATTTCCATTGGCGGCCACGCGAAGGCCGTCGGGCGCGCCGTCGACCGAAGCGATGAACTCGCGCTGATTGGAGGCGTTGCCCGCGCTATCGACATCGAAGGCGAAAATCTTACGCGCTGCGGAGTCCGCCACGTAGAGCGTCCTGCCGTCCGGGGTAAGGGTGATGCCGTTAGGGCGTTCGAGTTTGGCGGTGATCAGAGACAACTTGCCCGCAGGGGAAATGTGATAGACCCCATTAAAGCCAAGCTCCTGGGGTTCCAGGACGGCTTTAGAAGCGGGGTCAGTGAAATAAACGTGGCCGTCCTTGCGGACCACGAGATCGTTGGGAGAATTGAGGCGCTTCCCCTCCCACGTGGAGGCGAGCACCGTCAGCTTGCCGTCCTTCGCCATCCGGACAACTCGGCGGCCGTCGCGTTCAGCCGTGTATAGCCGCCCCTTACTGTCCATGGCGTTACCGTTGGCGGAGAGACTATGGTTCCGAAGGACCTCCGCCGGTTTGCCGGGAGCGAGCTTGTGAATGCGGGAGTTGTAGATATCGCTGAATACCAGATAGCCGTCGCGGGACCAAACGGGACCCTCGACGAAGCCGAACCCGCCGGCCACCTTTTCCACCCCGGGCGATTGCGCGGCGGTTTCGGGAGCCGGGCCATCGGCCTGGAGTTCGATCCGCCACTGCCACGATTTGCCTGCGGCAAGTACAACTCGGCCCTTCCCGGTGTTCAACGAATTCTGGGTGCCGAACCAGGGCTCCGGGCTGAAATAGCCAACCTTGGGCCCACCGAAGACGTTGAAACGGACGAGCGGTTCGGCCTCGGTGGAAGAGGCTTGCTGAGCAATGCGAAGCGAGAGTCCCTGCGGGTCGTTGAGCAGCACGTAGGGCTGGCTCTGATAGCCGGCGAGAGGCATAGCCACGAGCGCGTTGAAGTCGCCGAGCCGCGTCGGGTTATCAAACGAGCGCGGTTGCGCTTCGCCGCTCAGGACACCTTTCTCATTCCGGAGTAGTTGCACCGTGCTGGGGGTGACAAAAGTCATATCCTCGGCCTTAGTTCCGGCGAGAAAGGGGATATTGAAGGCGATGTGGTTCCCGATAGCGAAGGGCATGGGCGCGGTGTTGGCGGCGCCGGAAGTGACCGTGTAGTTGATCGAGAGGTGGGCCGCGGCAAGTTCATAGGCGGCCTTCACGGAGAAGGCGAACGGGTAGGACGCGCGGGTGGTCGAGGAGTCGCGGAGTTCGACGGTGGCGCGAGCGCCCGTCTTATCCCCGCCACTGCCCGCCACCGTCCAGGGCATGCTGCGGGCGAAGCCGTGGCAAGGCATTGGGTACTCCTTGGTACCTACCGGATAGGTGCCCTCGCCACAGCTGGTTTTGGGGATGGTGCCGACGGGGTACTGCGCTCCGACGGCCGGCCAAAGCAGAGGGCCTTTACCCTGGAAGCCTGGCCCCGGCGAGTAGTCGCGGGCATGGTAAAGCAACTCCACCCACTGTCCCCGAAAGCGGACCCGGTAACTGGATAGTTCTCCTCCCTGGGAAGGAGCGATAGCGGCTTCAACGCCGGCGAGATTGTCGCGCAGGACGATCACTTCCGGCGACCCCGCGCCTTTGGCAGGTTCGCGGGTGACGGTGTAACGCTCCTGAGCGAAGCCCGTTGGTAAGGTCAATGCGACCGCGAGAAGAAGACGTTGGACATTCATAAGGTTCACTTTGTATCCTCCAGCAGGCCAAACGAGATGACATCCGCGCCCGCGGCGATGGCGACATTCTGCTTGCCCCGGATGGTGAAGGTGATCGGCTGGGCGTTGATGGATTGACCGGTGTTAAAGTTCCAGACGGTTTTCCCGGTCTTGGAATCCAGCGCGACGAACTGGCCATTCACCTCGCCCGAAAAAAGGAGACCGCCCGCGGTGGATAGCAGTCCGCCCCCAAAGCTCGTGGAGCCGATCCGTTGGGACTCCCACTTCAGCTTCCCGGTGCTTAGGTCGAGCGCCCGGACATAAACCTTCCACGAGTCGTCCCGGAGATTCACGTCGCCCGTCGCACGGTACTGGAAGCCGCCGGGGCGAAACTCCTCAGTGGACTTATAGGCCATGCCGCAGCCCTCCTGGGCGACGACATAAAAAAGGCCGGTATCGGAGCTATACGCCGGGGACATCCAATTGGCGGCACCAATGGCCGCGGGGCAGACCTTCGTACCTTTCAGGCTCGGCTCAACGCCGGGAACAAGGATCGGCCGGCCTTCGGGCGTAAGTCCACTGGCCCAGTTCAACTGTTTAACAAAGGGGGCTCCGGCAAGGAACTTGCCAGTGACCCGGTCCAACAGATAGTAGAAACCATTGCGGTCGGCATGGGCCATGAGTTTGCGCATCTTGCCCTGGTAAGGAGCGTTAACCAGCACGGGAATTTCCACCGCGTCCCAATCCATGGTGTCGTGCGGCGTGAACTGGAAGTACCACTTCAGCTTGCCGGTGTCGAGGTCAAGGGCGACAACGCACTCCGTGTAGAGGTTGTCCCCTTTCCGGACATCGCCGTTGAAATCGGGTGCCGGGTTGCCGATGCCCCAATAAAGCAGGTTCAGTTCAGGATCGTAGCTGCCGGTCAGCCAGGTGTTGCCGCCAGCGTGTTTCCAGGAATCGCCGGCCCACGTCTCATTACCCGGTTCCCCCGGCTTGGGGATGGAATGAAAGCGCCAAAGACGCTCCCCGGTGACGGCGTCGTAGGCGTCAAGAAATCCATTCAGGCCGTGGTCGCCGGGCGCAATGCCAGCGATCACCTTTCCCTTGACCACCATCGGCGCGGCCGGGGACCAGTAGCCGTCGCTGGCTTCGGCAATTTTAGATTCCCAAATCACGTTGCCGGTAGTCGCGCTGAGAGCGACGAGAAAGGCGTCGGGGGTTGTGAAATAGACCTTATCGCCCCACACGGCCACGCCGCGATTAGGGCCCTTTTCGCGGCGGGGTACACGCTGATAGTCCCAGATCTTCCGGCCTGTGCGAGCGTCGAGCGCGTAGACCTCATTGGGCTGAGTGACGTACATCACACCATCGACGACGATGGGCACGGCCTGGAGACGGGAGGCGTTGGGAACCCGAAAGATCCACTTGGGCACCAGCCGATTCACCGTGCTCAGATTCACCTGATTCAGCGGGCTGTGACGGCGGCTGTCGTAGCTGCCATTGTAGTGCAGCCAATTCGAAGCATTCGCTTCCAAAAGTTGCTTGTCCGTCACCTGCCCCGGCAGCGTGGCCGTAAAAAATAGGGCCGCGAGTAGTTTGTCCGTTCTCATCTGCCCACCTCGTTTTCACCCTGCTGTTCGATTCTCACTTTGCTGCGCGCTTGGCGGCTTAACATCGCGACCAGATCCTGGAAATCTTTCGCGCTCAGGACCTTATCGAGATTGCGGGGCATCGGCGACCTTGTGCCATATTCGATCGAGCGGAGTTCCTGCCGATCGAGCAGATGGAGCTTTCCTTTTCGATCCAGGATCTGGATCGAAAAGCCGTCTTCATTGCGGACCAAGCCTTCAATAACGGCGGAGGCTTTGGGGATGGCCTTCACGGGACGGAAACCCGGGCTGATGGGAAGTTCCGTCGTAAGCGAGTCGCGCAGCTTCTGCAGAGTGAGTTGGGCACCGACGCTGGAAAGATCGGGACCGAAAGTTCCACCCTGGCCGCGAATCATATGGCAGCCGCTGCAGCCAGCCGCGCCGGCGAAGATCTTCATGCCGTTGCCGGCATCCCCGGGCACCGTATTGTCCGACGCGGTGGCGCGGATGTTCCGGATGAACGCGACGATCTTCCAAACTTCCGTTTCGGGGAACGGGGAGCCCGGCATGGAACTGCCGGGGATGCCGTTCTTGATGGCATCAAAGATCGCGGCTTCGCTCAACCGGAAATAGCGGCGGTTGGCGTTCAGAGACGGAGCACGGTCGCCGTCCGAACCGTCGGGGCCGTGGCAGCCTGTGCAGGTCTTGTTGAAGAGCGCCCGGCCGGCGGCGACCGCCTCCGGAGATTCGCCATGAGGATTTTTTGGCTTGACGACGGGAGCCGGGAAGGCGGGGCTGGCGAGGGCCAGCGCCACCAGAGCGATTCGAGTTGGGTTTAGGAAATGGGTCATGGGATGTGTTTGCTCTCGAAGCGGGCGGGGACCGGAGCGGTCCACCAAACTATCAGAAACTCGCACGCTCCGGTCTACGTTGCACGCGGTCCCTCAATAGCGAGCAGGCAGAGAACGCGCGGCACCAAAGGGCGAAGAACTCGCCCTTCTCGCCGTACCGAAGCGGGTGCCTTGTGCGCGCGTTCATCAGAAAGTAAGGCGGGCATTGAGTTGAATGATACGCGCTCCGCGGCTGCTCGTGAACCGGCCGAAGTTGGCGGCATTGATGTTGGTCGCGATTCCGGAGAAGTTGGTGTGGTTGGCGAGGTTGAATGAGTCAAAGCGCAGCTGCAGTTTCGCCTTCTCGCGGAAATCGAAACTCTTGCTCATGCTAAAGTCAACGCGGACCTGGCCCGGGCCACGGATGAACCCGTTGCCGGCGCTTCCCGGACGCAGAGTGGCGGCGGATGCGGAGACGATCGGAACGGGAGCGAAGGCGGCGCGGTTCAGATAGACGAGCGTGTCCCGGTAGTTGGAGTTGATGGCGTTACCGCCAATGTAATCGGGACGGCTGCCCTGAAGGGAGGAACCCTGGCTGACCGTGATCGGCTCGCCCGTGTTGGCGCGAAAAATGCCGGTGACCTGCCAACCGCCGAGAGCGTGACGGACCAGCGGGTTCGTCATCGAGCGGAGTCGGGGGAGGTCATAGACAGCGTCGGTGGTGAAGTAGTGTGGAATGTCGCCCCCGGACGGACCGCGGTCGGCGCGGGGGTTAAAGAAGTCCTGTGTGCGGACATCCTGATCTCCCTGATAGTAGGCGCCAATGTCACCGCCACCGGTGGAAAGCGCTTTGCCCCACGTGTAATGCACGGCGCCGACGAGGTTGCGGGAGTACCGCTTGCGGAGCGAGGACTGCCACGAGGCGTAGACGGTATTCTGAGAGTTATCGACGTAGTATCCATCGTTGAGATTCGGGTTGGGGCGAAGACCGGTTACGCGGTCGACAGCGTTGAAGACGCGGTGCAGCGGGAACTTCACACCGCGATTACCGACGAAGGCGGTCTCCAACACCAGGGTCGAACTGAGTTCGCGCTGAACACCGAAGTAGAGGTTCATGGAGTAGGGGTTCTGAAGGCGGGGATCAAAGGCCGCAAACACGCTGATGCGCCCGCTGCGAATCGTCTCGGATTCGACCACGGCGCGGGCGTCGTCGTTATAAGTCGGATAGCGGAGGTTGGCGCTCGCGGCCTCCTGCTTACTGAGGATAGTGCGGAAAGGAACCGTGCGAGTCGCTACCGACTGCCTCACCAACCCTTGCATGTGAGGGCTGAAGAGCAAACCAAATCCGCCCCGGATGACGGTCTTGCTTTTACCGTCGGGGTTGTAGCTGAAACCGATACGAGGGCCCATATTCACCCCTTTGTCGCTTTCGTAAGGATTGTTAGGGTCGCGCCACGGGCCAAAGTGGAACTGATTGTCCCGCAGCCCGTCGAGATTGTTGAATTCGGCCGGGGCATTGCTGTTCATTGGCCGTGCGACCACGTGGGAGAAGAAGTCATAGCGCAGCCCGAAGTTGATGACGAGTTTAGGCGTGATGCGCCAATCGTCCTGGGCGAAGGCCCCGATGTCGTGGCTATTGCCGTTATAGAAATTGGGGCCGAAGGTGACGTTGATGGTAGAGGGGATATTGGCGAGAAGGTCGGGACGACCGACATAGGAGATGGTCGGGTTGGCGACTTTGACCCGCCCTCCGGTCCGGTGCACGAAGTTACCTCCGAACTTCAACGAGTGCTTGCCAACATTACGGGAGTACTTCTGGTCGAGGGTCCAAGAAGGGCCGTATTGCGACCAAATCTGGCTGGAGGCGGTAGAGAAGCCGAGGCTCGACGAGATCGACGGGATACGGCGGCCGAACTGGCTCTTTTCGGTGCCCGCGTCTTTTTGCGCCAGGAAACCATCAAAGGTTTCAAGATCCTGCAGGTTATAACCAAAGCGGGATTCAGCGGTCCACGAAGCCCGTCCCGTCACAAAGCTCGCGGTGCCGCGTTCCTGAAAGCCGCGGAACTCGGTATCGTTGCCGATGTAGTACATAGGCTCGACGCGAGAAGGACGGCCGTGGGTCCAAGTGAGGGCGAGGTTGCTGTAATTGGAAAGGCGGAAGTCGCCTTTAGTGACGATGTGATTGTCGCGGGCCCGGGCGGTGCGGGCGTCCTGGTAGAAGCCAACATCCGCGGTAGAAGCGTAGGGTTGATTGGGTAAAGGGATAGTATCGAGGGCCGTCTTAAATGCGGGATTGGCGCGCAGCATCTCGTCCCGGAGGCGCGGCGTGGGGGAGTTGCCGCTTACCGGCGGCGAACTCACCTCGCGATAGGCTTCGTAGGTGGAGAAGAAGAAGATGCGGTCCTTCACGACGGGACCACCGGCGGAGGCGCCGAACTGGTTGTAAGTAAGCGGTGCTTTTGTCGACAAAAACTGATTGCGGGCGTTCAGGACGCGGCTCTGGAAGTTTTCGAACAGGGAACCGTGAAACGCATTGGTGCCGGACTTGGTGATCAAGTTGACGTTCCCGGCGAGGGCGCTGCTGTACTCGGCGGGGATGATGCCTTTCACTACCTGAACCTCCTGGATGGCCTCAATACTGATCATGTCGATATAGTTGAAATTGGTGAAGAGTGCGCCCGCGCGCCCCTCCGAGTTGCCGTTGGCATCGGTGCCGTCGACGGTAAACGTGGTTCCTGATCTGCCTAGACCATTGAGTCGAACACCCCCGTCCCGGTTACCATGACCAGGGCCGCCGCCGGAGTTGCTGACCGTAATGCCCGTGCCGAGGCTGAGGAGATTTGTATAGTTGCGGCGGGCCAAGGGCAGACCGGCAACTTGAGTACTACTCATGCTTTCGCGCTGTTCGGCGTTGACGGCATTCACGAGCGGGGTCCGGCTCTCGACGGTGATCATGTCGCCGGCCGCGCCGACGGTCATTTCAAAGTTTCGGCGAATCGTCTGTCCGGCCGTCAGCTCCGTCTCGGTGGCGGAATAGGTTTTGAAGCCGGGCGCCTCAATGCGAATCGTGTAGTTGCCGACGCGGAGAAAGTCGAAGGTGAACTCTCCAGCGGCATCCACGGATTTCTTGGTAACAGCGGCCGTTCCTTCGTGAAGGAAGGTGACTGAGGCCCCGACGAGACGAGCTCCGGAAGAATCAGTAACAATGCCGTGGAAAGTGGCTGTCGTGACCTGAGCAAGGGATGGGAACCCGGTCAGCGAGAAAAGAAAACACAACGATGTGAGTTTCATGTGCGGGGCCTCGGGGAAAAGGTTGTAAGGGCGTCAGCGGTTTCTCGTAGCTGAGCCGGACGCTCCGCTACCAGTGGGTTGGACGTGAAAATACGCGTGCCGTCGCCGGAAGTAGTGAGCACGACGGAGGCTTTGACAGAGAAGGCCGGAACAACTATGGGTCCGCCGGCAACTACGATGCGGCGGTATGCAAAGTGCCACGATTTCATTTCCGAATTCATACGGAATCACCCCATAGAGAGAAATTCGTTCCGGTTCATGACCAGTAGCGGAGCCGAGTCCAGCAAGCACTCTTTCGGCGTGGTCGAAATTATACAGGATTCGGAACTCGGCGTCCTCCGTATGGATAATTTATGGATAATTTGTGCCGACCCCCCTGATACACCTGCGCCACCTCCGGGAGTGAATTGGCGTCAAAGTCTTTGCACTCTTCCCACAATGATCTCTGCTGTCTGCCGCCCTGCTGGGAGCCGCTCCGCCTAGGCGGGAAGTGCCCTACTCCCTACTCCCCCGCACAAGTAACCCTATCGGTCAATATTGGGCCGTCGCGATCTCCGTTAACCTCCACGCTTGCCGCGCTCTCGGCCCATCGGCTGGATTTAAATGACGGGGAATTCGAGTTGCCGCATTAATTCAATCGCGGCCAAGAGGCCCTAACCTGGCACGGCCGTATTGGAACCGAGGAGCCACTGCCGGGTCTCGCCGGCCAGACTCGGCAAGCAGGGCGCGACGAGAGAGCATTAGAAAACAACTTTGAGAGCTAATTCTACTTGCCGCGCAATCGAAACAGTGGCGCTGACCTGCCCGAAGGCGGGGCTCGTAAAAGGCGTCCGCGGGACAGCGAAGGAAGCGTAAAAGTCAAGGGTGCCGAGGCCGCGAATGAGGTGGCCTCGCCTATTCCGCCTTAGTCATGGTCAGATCAAGCAAGCGGTCGTACATCCACTTGTTGGGCCTGTCGTGCTGGGCCGAAAAGCTGCCAACCAGTTTTCCGCCCTTCAACGCGAGCTTCCAGCGGAGATGCTCGCCGTCGTCCAGGGTCAAATAACGGTAGATATTCACGTTGCCGCCATCGACGTTGAGTTTCAACTCGGCGCCGGCTTTGCCATCGGGGCCGACGGAATGGGCGACCAGTTTGTCCCCTTCCCGCTTGATCTCGATGGTCGTCTTCTGCGTTCGCTTGGTGCCTCCTCCGTCGGTCCAGTCGGCGGACCCGGCCCAGCGGCCGGTGACGTCTTGCCCGAATCCTATCACCGGCAGTATGAGGAAAAAGGCAAGCAGGGTAGGGCGCATGGGAAGAATCATATCTTAGTTTCGGGGCTCTCGCCGCCCCCTTCAGCGCGGCGAAGACGATTCCATCGCAGGTTTTGGGAAGTATGTCGAAAGCGCTTGGCCGCCTTCGGGAAAGCCAACCGGGAGCAATCATGAACATCGAATAGAAGAAACGCCTGGAGCGCTTCGGCAGGAAAGTCGGCGGTTCCTGGAGGGCCCCTCAGACGCCACTCGTACATCCCGGCCAGCATGAGAACGTTTGCATCCACGGCTTCGTAAAACTCGACGCTCGTCACCTTTCGGTGAGCCTCGGTAGGGGATATGGAGTGCGCAACCGAATGGGTAAGCTTTCGCTAGAGCCCAATACCCGGATCGCGCCCCTGTCCGGCGCGCCTTGCGCGCACACCATTATTTCGCTACAAGGCGCTGCAGTGCGGTCAACTCCGGTCGATGCGGGCGCGAATCATCTGGGAGAGCTCGTGGCGCGATCGAGCCTCCACCTCTCGACCCACTTTCTCAAGAACAATGGCGTACGCCTCCTGAATCGTCGCGTTCACCGGAGCGCGCTGCGCCGCCAACTCGATGATAGGAAGTGCCTCGGCCGCCCGGTTGTCTTCGATCAACTTCCAAGTAACACGACAAGCATCGGCTAGCCTTACTATCTCGGCCTCGCTCGCTTCGAGATCAGCATGGACCTCTCGTACTGCCAGGATGCTGCATCGGCTGTGACGAAGCGCTCGCGTGGTGACCGGGTCGAGCGATCTGGGAACCAGCGGATTAAAGCCCCAACTGCCAATTACCAGCATCCCTGCGTCGTCTGCGGCGTCGACTATCTGTTCGACCGGGCTTCCCGTCACCACGTCGACCGCGACCTCAAGCCCGTCTACCGCGTGCTGAGCAAGCATCTCCTCCAGATTTCGGCGAGCCTCCTCGACCGAGGGCCCCTCGCCAGACGAGTTCTCCAATAGAACCGTCAGGACGCGCAGAGGTACCTCGAAGATCCGAGCGACACGGACCGCCGATGCTAGCCCGAGCTTGGATGGATGGCCCAGGTCGATCGCGCAGAGCACAGGCCGCCTGACCGCCCGCTCCCCCCGCACCACCCAAACAGGAAGAACTGCGCGGTGAACGATGGCCTCGACCGCCGAGCCCACCAGCCATCGCCGGATGGTCGCCGGCCGGCCGCGGCCCGTCATGATGAGTTGCGCCCCCATGCGTAGCGCCGTGTTGATCGTGAGGTCGGCCGGAGCACCAACCTCCACCACCTCCCGAACATCCAGCCCCGCCTTCCGGAGCGGTTGTAGCCGCAGATCGAGGGTCTGCTTCGCCTTTGCAATACGGCTGGCGATACTCGGTTCGCTCTCCATCCGGCGCTTGCCGAGCGCATGCACTACGACGAAAGGGCACTCGAGCCGTTGGCCGAGGTCCAGAGCCGTAGCCAACAGCTCATCGGTTTGGTGGTCGAGTGGCAGTGCCACGACGACCGGCTTTTGGTTGGTCATGATTCAACTCCGTGTTCTATCTTGCATCAATGTTCGACTTCACCTTCACTAAGAGGCAAATTCGTTTCGTCGCGCAGGAGTTCGCGTCCATCCGAAATGCTGGCGAATAGGTAGTACAGGCCAGGGATCACGAGCACACCGAGCACCGTGCCAAGCAGCATGCCGCCGACCCCCGTGACCCCGATGGTCCGATTCGCAATCGCGCCGGCGCCATGGGCAACCACCAGCGGAAGCAGACCCGCAATAAAGGCGAAGGAGGTCATCTGGATGGCCCGGAAGCGCAGCTTCCCCCCCTCGATCGCGGCGTCTTTGAGCGAGACACCCTCGTTCCGGCGCTGCACCGCAAACTCCACGATCAGAATCGCGTTCTTGCCCAATAGCCCAACCAACATGATCATCCCGAGTTGCGCCCAAACGTCGTTCGCCAATCCCAAAGCATACAGGAACAAGAAAGAGCCGAAGATGCCGACCGGCAGCGATAGGACCACCGCCAGAGGAATCAGGAAGCTCTCGTATTGCGCAACCAGCACCAGGTAGACGAACACCACCACAATCCCGAAGATATACAGTGCCGCGTTGCCCTTCTTTGATTCGTCCCACGATAGGCCTTCCCATCCCAGACCATATCCACGCGGCAAGGTCGCCTGCGCCACCTGCTGCACCGCCTCAATGGCCTGGCCCGTCGAGTAGCCCGCCGCTGGCACCAGCTGAATCGCGGCCGACGGGTACAAGTTGTAACGGGTGATTTCGTTCAGCCCTTGCGATTTCTTCAGCGTCATGAACGACGAGTAGGGAACCATCTCCCCCTTTTCGTTCCGAACAAACAGGTCGTCCATGTCCTTGGGCATCCGCCGGAACTGCGGCCAGGCCTGAACGTAAACTTTGTAGAACTGGTTAAAACGAACAAAGCCCTGCTCGTAAGTACTGCCAATGAGAATGTTGAGGTTGTTCAACGCATCTTGAATCGACACCCCCTTTTGCATGGCGGCGTCGTTGTTGATCACCACTTCGTACTGCGGGTAGTCGGACGCATAAAACGTGAACACACTGCCGACCTCTTTACGTTTCTCCAGCGCGGCGATAAATTGGTCGTTGATATCTCCCAGTCGCTTGTAGTCGGGCGTACTCGATTGCGTTTTATCCAGCACGCGCAGCGCGATCCCGCCTGCCGCGCCGAAGCCCGGAATCGCCGGCGGCTCGAAGAACTCGAGTTTGACGTTCGTCATCTCTCCGGTCTTCTTCTTGAGCTGTTCGATGATCTCGGTCGATGTCTCTGCCCGAGTGGACCAATCGTCGAGATTGATGATCGCCGTCCCCGCGTTCGAGCCGCGACCCTCCGTCAGCACTTCGTACCCCGCCACCGAGGTGACGCTGCGAATGCCCTTAACTTCCTTGGCGAGCCGTTCCAACTCCTGCGACTTGGCGTTGGTGTATTCCAAGGTCGACCCGGGTGGGGTCTGCAGAACGGCGTAAATCATACCCTGGTCCTCACCCGGGATGAAGCCGGTCGGCAGCACTTTGCTCGTCGCGACGATGCCGTACGCAAACGCCCCGATCACCACCAGGGTGAGCACCCGGAGCGTGACAATCGGCTTCAGCATCCGCAACGCGTAGACATCGGTGATTTTGTCCACGATGAAGCTGAAAGGCCGTTGGATGAAGGGCACAACGAGCAGCAGAAGCCCGAAGGGTCCCCAAAGCTTATAGGCGAGATAGGTGAGACCGGCCAGCAATGGCCCCCCCACGAAGACGTACCCCAGCACCGTCGTGATCTTAAGCTCCCGCAGTCGTTGCCGAAAGCCGATGCGCTCCCCCGCGGGCTGGTGCGAATGAGGTTTCAGGACCATCGCACACAGCACTGGCGTAATCGTCAAGGCAACCACGCCGGAAAGCACGATCGTCGAAGCCATCGTCACGCCAAACTGCCGGTAGAACACGCCGACCGGCCCCGGAATAAAGGTCACCGGAACAAACACGGCGCTCATCACCAACGTGATTGCGATGATCGCCCCGCTGATCTCCTTCAGCACTTCGATAGTGGCCCGATACGGTGCAAGATGCGTCTCGGCCATTTTGGCGTGCACGGCCTCGACCACCACAATGGCATTGTCGACCACGATACCAATCGCCAGGACCATCGAGAAAAGCGTGATCAGGTTGATCGAGAAACCCATCAGCTGCAGCACGAAGAAGCTGCCGACCAGCGATATCGGCACCGCGAGCGCCGGGATAATGGTGGAGCGCACGTCACCCAGGAACAAGAAGACCACCAGCGACACCAGGATGAACGCTTCCAGCAGGGTGTGGAGCACCTGCTCCGTCGAGGCCTCCACGAACCGGGATACGTCGTACGCAATCTCGTATTCCATCCCGGGAGGAAACGCCGGCTTCATCTCCTTCAGCGTCCTTTTCACTTCCGCGATCACGTCGGCGGCGTTGGAGCCTGGCGCCTGTTTCAAAATGATGGACGCTGCCGGATGACCGTTCACTTCCGAATAAATGTCGAAGAACTCCGACCCAAGCTCGACACTGGCGTGATAGTCCCGGCCCTCTTTCGCGGCCTTGCCGTCAGCGGCGGGCGGGGGCACGCAGACGTCTTTGAGCCTTAAAATCTCGCCGTCTGGCTTTGCCTTCAAGATGATGTTGGCGTACTGCTCTGGCTCATTGAAACGGCCTATGTAAGTCAGGACATACTCTTTCGACTGGGAGGTCATGCCCGTCGCCTGACCCAGACGACCCGGTGATCCGATGACGCTCTGCTTGGACAACGCATGCATCACGTCCTCCACCGACACGTCGTAGGCGCGCATCCGCTCTGGATTCAGCCAAATGCGCATCGCGAACGTACGATTGCCCAGGTTGACCGGGATACCCATGCCCTTAATCCGCTTCAGCTCGGGCATGATGTACACGCTGGCATAGTTGAAGAGGTCTTTCTGATCGGTGTTTGGGTCCGTGCTGTACAGGTTGAGATACATCAACATGCTGGGCACGACCTGACTGACCAGAATCCCTTCGCGGACCACCAACTCGGGTAACCGGCTCGTCATGATGTTGACGCGGTTCTGTACGTTCACCACGTTGATGTTGGGATCCGTGCCCGGCTCGAAGAAAACCCGGATCGTCGCCTCTCCGGCGCTCGTCGCGTCGGAAACGATATAGCGCATCCCCTGCACGCCGTTGATCGATTGCTCAAGTGGAATAAGAACGGAATCGGTTAGGACCTTGGCGCTCGCTCCGGGATACGCAATCGAAACGTACACCGAAGGCGGCGCGATGTCGGGAAACTGCGCGATCGGAAGGCTCACGATTCCGAGCGCTCCCAAAAGCAGAATGAGGATCGACAGAACGATCGACAGGGCGGGCCGGCGGAGAATTTTTGTAAACATGCTGGTTTGCGAATGCCCCTATTCGGCCTTGAATTTCAGGTTTTTGAGCGCCTCTTGGGGCGTACGAGCCACTGTGCGCTCCACGTGCTCGCCATCCCGGACCTGGCGAACTCCCTCGAGCACGAAACGCTCGCCAGCCTTCAGCCCGCCTTTGAGGACGTAGATATCCTCTAGCTCACGGGCGACGTTGATCTCGCGTTGGTGCGCGACGCCCTTCTCATCGACGACGAAGACATACCGTCGGTCGAGCACCTCGAACGTGGCCAACTGCGGGATCACCAAGGCTCCGGAAAGCTTCTGGTTGATCAGCAGCGTACCGGTCTGACCGTGCCGCAGTAGGCCGTCCGGGTTAGGAAAGTCGGCGCGGAACTCGATGTTTCCTGTTTCTCTATTGAATTCGGATTGAATGGTTAGCGAAGTCGCGGCGTTCTTATTGAAGATCTGCCCGTTCGCCATTCGAATCTGGATGGTTGCACCGGCCAGCTCGAGCCTCCGGGGGGAATCGCTACTGGTTGCTCCCCGCAAGGCCTTGTATCGCAGGTAGTCAGCTTCGGGGACGTTGAAGTAGGTCCACATCACCGCGTTGTCGGACATGGTCGTCAGGGTGTCCCCCGCTTCGATCAGGCTTCCCTGCTGCATCATTTGCCGGCCCACAATGCCGTCGAACGGAGCGGAAATGCTCGTAAAGCCGGCTTCGGCAGTCGCGCGGTCGACTTTGGCTTTCGCCCGGTCTCGCTCGGCCACGGCCCGGGCCAACTCGGACGCGGACACGAACCCGCGCCCCGCCAGGCCTTCCGTGTTCTGTAGATTGATATCGGCGATCCGCAACTCGGCCTTTTCGGCCTCGAGCTTCGTCCGATAGAGGACCGGAATGAGATCATACAGGCGCTCCCCGGCGCGCACCGCTTGGCCCTCTTGAACGGTGATTTCTTGGAGATACCCCTCATTTAAGGCGCGTATATCGATGTGCCGCCGGGACTGCATGCGGCAGACGTAAGCCTGCGTTGTCGGTACGTCCATGATGCTGGGAGTCGTCAGCACGACAGGCTGCGGCGCCTCTTCATGGGGGCCGCTTTCTGCCTTTTGCTTTGCGCAAGAGCCAGCCAGGAGTCCCAGTCCGGTTACGATGAGCGTAGCTCGTAAATGCTGCTGCAGCTTCATTTTTTCACCCCTGGCGTTAATGTTGGATCGGCGTTCGTTCCGTCGGGAGGCTGCAGACCGCTGCCGCGCCAGCCGCCCCCAAGCGCCTGATACAGGGTCACGGTCGCCACCATCTGTCGTTGCTTCATTTCAACGAGCTCCTGCTGTGCTTCGAGCAATTCCCGCCGGGCTGTCAGTACTTCCAGGTATTCGGCTCGATTCAATTTGAAGAGTTCGCCCGAAATATCGACCGACTGGGAGAGACGGTCGATCTGTTGTTGCTTCAGCCCATAGCCCCGGCTAAGATTTCGTGTGAGGCTCACGCGGTTGCTTACCTCGACGAAAGCGTTCAGCACGGCGCGCTCGTAGTGGAGCACCGCTTGCATCTCCCGGGAGTTCGCCGAGTAGTAGTCCGCCGTGATTCCCTTCCGATTGAGCAACGGCGTAAACGCTCTGCCGAGGATTCCGAACAGCAAAGAGTCGGGCGTATTCACAAGCTTGGTTGCGTCGAATGCCTGATAGCCAACCACTGCTTCGATCCCGAGAGTCGGATAGAAGGCTTTTCTGGCCGCCTCGACGTTAAGCCCCGCTGCCTTAAGCTCGAGCTCTGCCTGGCGAACGTCCGGCCGATTCGCCAGTAGCTCAGCGGGGACGCCCACTGCCATCGCGGCGGGCTGATTGTCCAGAAAGTTGGTGCGCGCCCGGTCGATCCGCTGCGGGAAGCGACCGGCCAGGAAGTTAAGCTGGTTCTCTGTCTCGACGATCCGCTGCTGGATTGTGTACAGGGAGCCCTGCATAGCCCGCAGGTTGGCCTCGAAGCGCGCCGGAGCGGCCGAGGTGGCGCGACCCGCCTGGAACTGCGCCCGCGCGAGCTCGACGGTCCGTTCCTGCAGTGCGATGTTATCGGTTACGACCTGCAGCTGCCGGTCGAGCGCTAATAATTCGTAGTAGCTACTGGCGATCTCCGAGACAAGACGCGTCACCATGAAGTTCCGGCCTTCGATGCTCGCCAGGTATCGACGGGATGCCGCGTTCGCCAGGTTTCGGAGACGCCCCCACACGTCGATTTCCCACGACGAATAAAGCCCGAACTCGTATTTCTGAAGAAACGGTCCGATGCCGGCCCTTTCGTCGCTGACACCCTCGCTCGTGAACGCTCCGACATGCTCGTTCCCGGCCCCGGCCCCGAAGCCCACTTTGGGCAGGTACTCGCCACGCCGAGCCATGATCTCGGCGTTGGCGACCACCGTCTCTTGAATGGCGATGTTCAGCTCCTGGTTGTTCTGGAGCGCCGCATCCACGAGCACGATTAGCTGAGGGTCTTTAAAGAAGTCGCGCCATGGGATCAGACCGGAATTTTGCGTATCGCTCAGCCCGGCAAAGGTGTCGGGCACGGCGCGGTTTGGGGCGCGGGCCATTCCCGTGGGGGGCTTTGGAATGCGAATGCACCCGGTCGCCATCGTAACAACTAGCCCAAGGAGTGTCGCGATGAGCGCGCGCCCCATCCGCCCGGCCTGGCCTCCGGGCCCTATTTCCCAAATTGCGTTCATTTTAGGTTGCATCTGCTTGAATCCCTTCGTCCACGCGGTACGGGTCTGCCGATGAGCCACCGCGTCGCCATCGGCTCGTGGTTCGCCCATAAGAACATTACGCAGTTCCCACCGGCATCTAGAACGGGGATGCGCAATGGGGAGTCATCTCATTGCCGTCAATCCGGCAGGGAGAGCTAAAGGTCGCCTAAACTAGGCTGACGGGGAGCCGCGGCTCGAAAAAGCACCCAGGTAAAACGGGGTTGGCGCTCGGTCGGCCGACGATTCGTCCAGGCCCGAGGCGACTACGCCAAGGGGGGAAATCAGGTCGAATCGAACCAGGGAGTGCTCGGTCTCGTCTTCGGTGGGTTCGGAGAGGTCGCCCTCTTCTTCGAGGAGTTCCTCCTCAGAACGGAAGGCAGACGGAGCCATCGGCAAAGCGTTATGACTAATCGCCTCGATTGGCTCGACGCGGCTGTCAATCTGTCGAGTAAGCCAGTCAGAGTCTGCCCGACGAGTCGAAGGGCTGCCGATGAGGAGCACCATCAAAACACAGGCCAAAGCGAACAGCGCGATTTGAAATGCCGCGTGGTCGCTAATCTTGTGAGAACGGGCCTGCAAACCATTAACAATAGCACATATTCTTTCGCGGACAAGCCGCGACGCCGGGCGCTACACCAGGATCACAGCCCTCGTCTTCGACTCGGGGTCATCGACGACAATGTGGTACTCGACGTTGGTTGTTACACTGCGGGAAACTTACTCTATCTCATCCGTTGTGTCGGCGCGGGGCGGAACTCTTTCCCTTGCGGGCCAGTCGCCCGTGTTCCGGGGTTGTTGCTTCCGGACTGGGATTCAGGGAACGAACCTCCCATCGAGTTTATGGAGATGTCGTCCTGCTCGGTTTGGCAAGGCAGGAACGGCAACGCGCAACCTGGTTTCGAGGCTATGGCAGATCCGCCTGCCGAAGTGTTCGCAGCACGGCGCGAAACACGTCATCGAACTCTGGCAAAGTCGTCATTTGGTACGCGAGACGCTTTGACCACAGAGCCCTGAGCCGGGCTTCCTTGTTACGGATCGCATCCGCGATTCCCTCGTAGGGCTTGCCTCGAAATTCCAATTTCTGCCGCATCGCTCCAGTAAGCGGCCCGAGACCGAGACCTTCGCCCGACGTGAGGTGCCATAAACCGAATAGGTCGCGAGGTTCGTTGCGCGCCCTGTCCGCGAGCGCGAGAGTTTTCTCGGTGGCAATCTCCTCAAGCGAGTAAACGCGAACAGGACAGTCTTCGGGGAGGTCGGCAAACTCTTCATAGCCGCGCAGGACGGGGCGATCAATCAGAGGAAACGCCAGAGTTTCGCGAACCGTGACATCCACCTTCACATCATTGCCAATCGGTAATGGCCCTTCCTATTTGAGGTAGAAGGTGTAGCTGTTTTCGTGGGCCTGTCGGTCTTCTCGGTCAAACTGGAACACGATGCCGGATGCCGCGTAGACGGCAGCATAGATCGGTTCGAGTCGCCTGACTAACTCCTCAAATTCGGTTGGCTCGGTGAGCGTGAAATCAAGATCTTCGGAGAACCGGTAATCTTCGAAATAGCATCGCTTCAATGCTGTTCCATCCTTGAAGCCAAGAACCGTTCTGAGGTCAGACTCCGCCAGTGCCGCCAGAAACCAAGCGAGACAATAGTCTCGCTCAAGCACGCTCTCTTGGAAGCGCCGCCCGCCTTCTTTTGCCAGTCGGTTTGCCAATAGAGAAAGGCTTCGCTGTGGGATCATCTACGTCGTCCTGATGGCTTCGAGTTCCTGCGGCGTCACGTTTAGCTGAATCCGCCAACGACGCAAATGCGTACCTTCCTTCGGAAGCATGGGGTCGATCAGAAGGTAGGTATCGGTCAGTTCGCTACGCAGGCGCGCCAGTTCATTCTCGGGCGCGAGCTTGTACAACTCAAACAGGTATCCGTCGTCTCGGATACCTG
>JBKJLJ010000967.1:0-9599 GCA_046597015.1 Bryobacteraceae bacterium | reverse complement strand
CACCTCGGTCTTCACTTCCCCTCTTCACTCGCGTCCTACTCCGTGTAGTGAAGACTTTCATACATCCGTGTTGCAAACACTGCTGCTTATTCGTCAAACTGCGGAAGTTGGGCTAGTACTTCGATTGTGAAAGAGTGGTGCGCCCTCCTGCTGAAGATTTCCTGAGGGAGTCCACTCTCCCTTCACACGAATGTACGTTTCGTCCACGCGTCAAGAGCCGCCCATGGGTCGGGTAAATCGTTTCCATCTTTTCCGGTATTCGGGAGTGTATTGCTGGACCCACCGCAGAATCGTCGTTTGCGCCATTGTAGTGCCGCGTTCGCCCATCATGGACGCCAGATCTCGATAGCTCAATTTACACTCGCACGTCTTGTTATGGCCGGAGTAGCGGCATCTTCTTCCAGTCGCCCGTTGAGCCGTCGTTCGGATTGATGCTGGGATCGTTGGTGCCCGCGTAGGTACCCTGCCGGTTGACCCAATAGAATTGGTAGGTCTGCGGCAGTTCGACTGGCTTACTGGAATCGTAGGGATTGGTGTGAGCCTTCGACGACCCCAAGTTTTGGCGGCGGTAATAATTCTTACTGTCGTCGGAGGCGTTGCGCTCGTCGGTCACCTGCTGCCAGTTGCGCTGCGACCATTCGCGATAGGCACGGGCGGCCTCGCCGTATTCCTTCGAAAGTTGCAGATTTTGGGCCATCACGCCGCGGCGGCCAAAGGCTCCGCCATCGATGGCTGAGATTTGATCCGCCGCAAGGGGAAGCCACCGGGAATAGCCGGCCCATTGGCTCTCAACCGAGAACGCCCCCGTCATCACGAATAGCGCCGTGTCGTAAGATTGCATCACGTTGCACTTCGCAACGCCGCGGCAGGGGAGGCGCTGGCTATTATAGGCGACGTCAAACTCATAGGCATGATGGAAACCAGCAGCAGGAGTGGTCTGTCGGGGTTGACCAACTTGCAGATCTTGAGGGCGAATCGCCATCAGTTTCTCACGGACGTAGCGGTCCGGAGGGTAGGTCGGTGGCATACCCGCGTTACCCACCATGACCGTGAACGCTTGATTGTCTGGTGCCATCAGCGTAAGGGCGAATTGTCCTTGCTCGCCAACGTGCCAGCCCTGGGGTAGCGCGTAAGAGAAGAAGCTGCCTCGCGCAATACGCAGTTCGCCAGTGCTCGAACTGGGCGCAGAAGTCCGGAAAGTGGGTTGGACGACGAACATACCTTTGGGAATCTTTTGTGAAGCCGGTTGACAGAAAGCGGTGCCGGCAAGAAGTATGGCGAGCACAAAGAGAGCGTTAAGTCTCATGATTTCCTCCAGTGATCAGGACCCAGGGCTGACGCCTGAGCCACTGTGAGAATCGTTGAGACAATATCACTACCGCCAAAGCAAGGCAAGAACCTGCCAGAGAACCGGCCAGAGAGCGCTAAGACGGCTCTGGTGCAAATTGAGAGCTGGCGCAATTTTGGCCAACCTCGCCTCTTCGATTCCGATCGGCTCCGATTAGGCAGCCAGCGCGGCCCTCCAGATTTCTGGCATCGTCGCCGTGCGTCCGCCGAGCTTCCGGTTTTGAACTGTCCCTTCTTGATCTTCTCCGCCAGTTCGATGCCGCCGATGACCACTTCCGCAGTCTCGAAGCTCTTCAGTCCCAGCATCGGACGCAGCCGTTGCTTGACTCTTCGATGGTCCTGCTCGATCAGGTTATTCAAGTACTTGCTGCTGCTCACGATCACCCGGTTTGGCAACTCGCCTCTGTCCTTGAGTTCCGCCACGGCTCGATGGGACGCCGCATACGCATCCAGCGTGATCTTCGTCGGTACCCGCTGCCCCTTCATCGCCCGGCGCAGAAACGCTTTGGCCGCATTCACGTCACGCTTGAGGCTCAAGTAGAAATCCACTGTTTTGCCAATTTTGTCTACCGCCCGATACAGGTCCATCCACTCGCCCTTCAAACGAATGTACGTTTCGTCCATGCGCCGAGAGCCGCCCACGGGTCGGGCAAATCAATTCCGCCGTTTCTGGAGTTCGGGAGTGTAGGGTTCGACCCACGGCAGAATCGTCGTGTGCGCCATCGGAATGCCGCGTTCGCCCATGATGCTGACCAGATCCCGATAGCTAAGCTTGAAACTCAGGTACCAGCGCACGCACAACACCACGATTTCCGCATCGAAGTGACGCCCCACGAACAATTCTTCGACGGGAGCAAACTGGAGCATTCCTCCATCTTCGCCCATCCCTTCCGTTTTGCACCAGAGCCGTCTTGCCCATCTTTTTAGTCTGGACGGCCGCCGTCACGGCAGCTGAAGTGAGCCATACAAGACGACATCAAACTGCCGCAATGCGGCGAAGGCACCGAGAGCCAGCATCGAAAGGAGAAGGGGCGTTTTCATAGCGACCCCCTATGCTTTGCCGAGGACAGCTCTCTCGCCTGGGGAGGCCATACAAGCGAAGAAACTCGTGCTTGGTTGCGCAAGTCCAAGTCTGCTCCTTTACGGCTGCGGTTCCGCGCAAGTCGCTGAGGGAGAAAAACTGCACAGAGCATGTCCTTGCGCAAAGCGGGCACAACATCGCGTGGTCCGCCGGAAGTTGCCGCGCTGGGCCGCTCCCTCCTGGGGAGAAAAAGACCGCATCGCACCATTCTTGAGGACATTCTTCAGGAACGTGTCAAGCCAAATCTACACCGCTGAAAACTCGAAAAGTGAACCGAAAAATGAGTAGCCATGCCGACCGTCGCGCTGGCCGAGGCCCGTTGGTCCGGCACCAGCCACTCGTTATGCCAAAATCGACAGAGTCCACCGTATTGCAGCTATCGTCGAAGCTTTTGGAACTGCTGCAGGTGCTCCCTGCTCCGTTCCAATTGCCCGGCGTTGCGATAGAGTTGCACCAATCGGTAATGCGCCGTGGCCAGTGACGGATCCCGGCGCAAAGCCTCTTCGAGCGCCTCAATGGCCTGCGGGCTCCGCTCGGCAACGGTATGCTGACGCGCCAGTTCGAGCAGCGCCCGCGTGTCTTTCGGATCGAGCGCCGCCGCCCGCTCCAGATGCGGCAGCGCCTCGGCTGTTTGCGCCGATTCCTGTTTCAGCAGAGCGCGAGCCACGAAGTATTCGGCCTCCCCATTCTCGGGATAGGCTGCCGCCAACCTTTTCAACTGCGCCAGCATGCGGGCGGAGTAAGCCGGTGCCGCACCTACCGTCTCCCCTAGAAGTGGCAGTAGCGTCAGTTCCATTGGCTGCGCCGTCGCCAGAGCGCAGAGCGCGGCGGCGCTTGCGTCCGCCTTCCCCAGGAGAAAGACGGTCACGGCGGCGGCGAGCGGCAACCCGTTATTGCGAAAGTGCTCGTCGGCGGCGGTCAACAGCCGGTTGTCGATCAGCCGCAGCCCTTCGCGCAGGGCGGGGGACGGCGGCAAAGCTCGCAAACGCACGACCAGCTCGTTATTGATCTGCGACCGTTCTGCAGCCACGTGCGACGTTCCATCCACCGTGCCCGTCGCCGCACCCGGTCGAAAAGCCCCGCTTTCCTGAAACTCCGGGGGCTTGCCGATCTGCGCCAGACTCAGCAGCGGGAACGCGAAGAACAACCACACAACGCCCATGGACCTAAGTCTATAGTACGCTAGTTAAGTTAATAGGTGCGGCACGCGGCGATCGGTTTTCCTTCCGTCAGCGTACAAGCAGCATTCACGCCGATCCCCTTCCACTCCTCCGTCTTCCCGCCCGGCCACCGCACCGTCACCGACTCCACCGTCTTCGCCGATCCGAGCCCGAAATGCAGTGTGAGGGAATGCTGCGAATAGTAGCTGGAACCGCTTATCACCTCGTCGATTTGCTTCTTCCCGCCCGCCCGTACCGTCACCCGTGCGCCGATCGCCGACCGGTTAGCAGTCGTCCCCCGCAGCGTCAGGTTAATAAAGCTGCCGCGGGGCCCGGTGTTTTTCAATACCGACGGTCGATCGTTCATGTTCAGAATCACCGCCTCCGGCCGCCCGTCGCCATCCAGGTCGCCCACCGCGATTCCTCGCGAAGGCCGCGGCGTCTGCAGCGCCGGGCCGCCCGTCGCCGTGAGATCGTCGAACTTGCCCGTGCCAAGGTTGCGAAACAGCAGCGTCTCCTGACGGTACCGGTCGCCCACCTTGGCCCGCTCCACCTCGGGGTAGACGTGCCCGTTCGCAATCAGCAGGTCCTTCCAGCCGTCATCGTCCACATCCAGGAAAGCGACGCCCCACCCCAGCAACTGGCGAACGCCCAGCCGCGCGGGACCCGAAACGTCGGTGAAAAACTTGCCGTCCTCGTTCAGGAATAGCGACGTCAGGTCCCCGGAAAAATTGGTCTTCGCAATGTCCAGAAATCCGTCGTTGTTGAAGTCGGCCACTGCCACGCCCATGCCGGCCTGCAACCTGCCATCGGCGTTGAAGGCGACGCCGGCTTCGACGCCGCGTTCTTCAAATGTGCCGTTTCCGCGGTTCCGCAGCAGAAGGCTCGGGGTCATGTCGCAGGCGACGTAGATGTCCGGCCATCCGTCATTGTCGAAATCCGCGCTCACCGCTTGCAGCGCATAGCGCCCGCCCGGCTTCAGAATGCCCGCGGCGGATGAAACGTCACGGAATGTTCCGTCCGCCTCCTGGTGATAGAGCGCGTTCGATCCGAGCGGCAACCCCCGCGGCCCACACATCACCGGGATCTCCTTCCACACGCAAAACTCGCCCTTTCCGGGCGTCGGTGTGGTAGCGAGATCCAAGTTGAGGTAGTTCGAGACGAAAAGATCGAGCCTGCCGTCGCGGTCATAGTCGAGGAACGTACAACCCGATCCGAAGCGGATACCCGTCGTCGGCAGCCCTACTTTCGCGGTCACATCGGCAAACCGGCCATCGCCCATATTTCGGTACAGCCGGTTGTGCCCGTAATAGGTGATCAGGACGTCGGTCAGACCATCATTATCGTAATCCCCGCCGCATACTGCCTGCGCCCAGCCTTCAAAGGCGAATCCGCTCTCCGGGCCAGCGAGGCTGAAGTGACCTTTGCCGTCGTTGCGATAGAGCGCCGGAAGCCGCGGCCTCCCCTTTAAGGAAGCGTCTAGAGTTGTTCCGCTCAGGAGCAATACGTCCTGTTTCCCTTCATGGCCGAAGTCCAGGATCGCGACCCCGTTTCCGGTGGTCTCCAGGATGTAACTTTTGCGCTCCTCTCCACCAAAGACATTCCGCTCGGTGATCCCGGAAATTAGCGCTATATCGACAAAATGCACGCTTTCGGTGAGCGCAACGGCGGAGAGAGCGACGATCAGGGATAGTTTGAGGGCGTGGAACATTACAAAAGCTCTAGTTTTTTCCTACAGTCGCTGCGCATTCCCTATGATATTATCGCAGGATCTGGATGAAGATCCTGGGAGCTTAAGGATAAAGTTATGACCGTATTCGCCTTGTTGCGACTTTCTATTGCCACCCTTGTCCTGGTGACCTGCGCATTTGCGCAACGTGACCTTGCCACTTTGGTGGGAACTGTAACCGATCCGTCCGGCGCCGGCATTCCGAATGCGAAAGTTGTCATTTTGGAAGAAGCTACGGGTTTGAATTACCAAGTCGTCACCGGTAACGGTGGCGAATATGCGCGCCCTGCTCTGAAGCCTGGCACGTACACGTTAAGCGTCGAAACCTCCGGCTTCAAGAAGAGCACCCGCCGCAACGTGCTGCTGACCGCCGGCGACCGCACCGGCGTCGATCTGCAGTTGCAAGTCGGCGAAGTGACCACCAACATCGAAGTGAACGCCGACGCCGCGGTGCTGCAGACCGAGTCAACGATTATTGGCGCGAGCGTCGATTCTAAGCAGGTTTCGGAGCTGCCCCTGGGCGGCACCCGCAACTTCGCCTACTTCGCCCGACTCTCGCCCGGCGTCGTCCCGAACGAGCCCGGCGCCCGCGACGCCACCGGCGGCGGGTTCTCCGCCAACGGGGTACGTTCCAACGGGCAGAATAACTTTCTGCTGAATGGCGTCGATAACAACGTGAACGTAATCGACTTCCTGAATCAGACCTCTTTCGTGATTGGCCCCTCGGTTGAGGCGATCGGTGAAATGCGCGTTATGACCAACGGCTACAACGCCGAATATGGTCGTGGCGCGGGTGGCGTGGTGAACGTCACACTGAAGGGCGGCACCAACGATCTTCATGGTGCGCTGTTCGAGTATTTGCAGAACGATAAGCTCAACGCTAACCGTTGGGAGAACAATCGGAATCGCGTCGCGCGCGGTCCGTTCAAACAGAATCAGTTTGGCGCTGCTGTGGGCGGCAGGATTATTAAGAACCGGACTTTCTGGTTCGCAGATTATCAAGGCACGGAAATCCGCTCCACCGGTGGCGCGGTTCCTGGCTTGGGCACATCTGGATTCTTTACTATTCCGACCGCCGCGATGCGCACGGGTGACTTCTCAGCCCTGACGGCCAACAACAAACCCATCGTGAATTCATTGGGTGTTGGCGCGATCGAAGGCACAATTTACGATCCGCGGACTACCACTACGGTCACCTATCCGAATGGCACCAGCGGACTCAGCCGCATGCCCTTTCCAGGTAACCGGATCCCCACCAATCGCATTGACCCTGTGTCGCAGAAGCTGGTTAATCTGTTCCCTCTCCCCAATGTGGCCACGCTTCCGGGCTTTCCCGAGAACAACTTTTTCACAACCACGGCAGGCACATCCGGTACCAAGCAGTTTGACATCCGGGTCGATCATCGTATCAGTGACAAAGATAGCATCTTCGGCAGCGTGAGCTGGTCGAACAACAACCTGATCAATGGCCAGCCACTGCCCGGCGCGCTCGATGCCACTTACTTCAACTCCAACACGGCGCAGAACCTTGCCCGCAATGCGATGCTGAGCTACACACGCGTCTGGTCGCCCAACTTCGTCACTGAAACCCGCGCGGGCTTCAGCCGTCTGGTCACCAGCCGCGTACAAGCCGACCCGAATACGGATCAGTTTAAGGCGTTTGGCATCGGTGGATACAACCCGAGCGGCCCGCTTAACGGCGGTCTGCCCTCCACGAGTATCGACCGCTACAGCGGCTTCGGCGCTTCGGACTGGTTGCCGTCGAAGGAATATAACAACGTTTGGGACTTCATCCAAAACGTTGCCATACAGAAGAACAAGCACTCGATTAAGTTCGGCGCGGAGTTCCGGCCGATCAAGTTCCCGTTCTTCCAATTCCCCAGCCCGCACGGGAACTGGAACTTCAACCGGAACGAGACCTCCTTCCCGAACGGTACCGACAATCTCAGGAATAATACCGGGGATGGTTATGCTTCGTTTCTGGTTGGCCAGGTCACCAGCGGCCAGATTTCCACTTCCAACTTTATCTCGTCGCAGAAGTCAGCCTGGGCCTTCTACGCGCAGGATGACTGGAAAGTGAACTCGAAGTTAACTATAAACTACGGCATTCGCTATGAGCTGTTCTCGCCTATCGACGAGAAGTTCGGCCGCCAAGCCAACTTCAACTTCGACAATCTCACACTTTACATCCCGAAGGGCAAGGACCAGGATGCCAAGCTGCCCCCAAACTTTGCCACGGATTTTGCCAATGTGAAAGTCTCTCGCGGCGAAGTCAGCAGCTATCTTATCCCCTGGGATAAGACGAGCATCGCCCCTCGCATCGGCTTTGCTTACTCGCTAGGCTTCAAGACCGTGGTTCGGGCCGGCTATGGGATTTTCTACGGCGGTGAGGAGAACCAGGGCGGAAATCCGAACCGCGGTGAAGGCGTGCCGTTTAACCAAACGACCGTCCTGGATCGCATCGGCATCGGCCCTTACCAGCAGAACCCGTTTTTCAATGGCGTGCAGAATGGCTTCCCGGTCAATGTTTTCTCGTTGAACGCACCGATCAGCTTCCGTTCCGTGGCGCAGAACTTCCGTAACCCGCTCGTGCACAAATGGAACTTCTCCATTCAACGCGAGTTCCGCGGTGGCAATGCGTTCGAGGTAGCCTACGTCGGCAATCGCCAGGCGCACCAGCTGTTCTTCTCCGATCCGAATGCGCCGTACAACGATCCGCGCCCGGACATCAACACCAACTCGCGCCGTCCCGTTCCAAACATCGCTGGCGTTAATTTAACCGGCACGTTTGGCTTCGGCAACTACGCCGGTCTCACCGCTAAGTGGGAGAAGCGATTCTCGAACGGCATGCAGTACCTGGTGGCCTATACCTACGGCCATGCCCTCGCCAACTCGGGCACCACGCTCAGCGGTTCTGCCGGATTCACGACCAAGGATCCGCGCAACTATTCGCTGAATTACTCGAGCGCGGCCTGGGACATTCGCCACAGCATGACGTCCAGCTTCCTCTACGACCTGCCCTTCGGCCGCGGCAAGCGCATGATGAACTCCGACAACAAACTCGCGAACGCCGTCATCGGCGGCTGGCAGTTGAACGGCATTCTCACCCTCCGGACGGGTTCGCCGTACACTCTAGGTACCAACAACTGTGTCGGTAGCTTCAATGGTTGTACCCCGGACTTAGTGGCCGGCAAAGACCCGAAGAATGCGCCGTCTGGCGGACGCACCGCCGCTCAGTGGTTTGACACAAGCTCAGTGGGGCCTCCCGCCCCCGGCACCAACGGGACGCTTGGCCTGCAGAGTAACAATGCACCCGGTCAGAAGTATTTGGACCTGTCGTTGTTTAAAGCCGTCAACATCACGGAACGCGTGAAAATGCAGTTCCGCGCCGAAGCTTTCAACCTGGCCAATACCCCGCAATACGATCGCCCCAATAACACCCAGGGCAATCCAAACTTCGGGGTAATCACGGGCACCCAGCAAGGCACGCAGCGCCGGACGCAGTTCGCGTTGCGCTTGATGTTCTAGCTCGTAGAACCTAACCGCCGCGGCAGCTTCGTTCAGCCATGCAGTATGCTGAGCGAGGCTGCCGCGTTTTTTTATCCATGTACTTTTTCCCCGCCGATCAGTTCGCCCTCGCCCAAGCCGCGCTTGATGCGGGGCGCCTTGCCGAAGCCCGCACGCTGCTCGAAGCGCAGCCGGAGTCGGCCCCCGCCGCCGCTCTCCTCGCGCGCATCTATTATCAGCTCCGGCTCTTCCAACGCGCCGCCGCCGCCGCCCAGCGCGCCGAACGGCTCGCTGCCGCGGATCCCGCAGTGCAACACTCGCTCGCCCTCTATTTTGCCCAGTCGAATCAGCGCAAACTCGCCGCCCAATGGGAGGGCCGCTTCGCCCAATCCCCCGTCGCCGATGCCGCCGCGCCGGTTCGCGCCGCGCTCCTGTTCGGTGAAGTGAAGCAATGGCCGGAAGCCATCGCCTTCGCCCGTCTCGCCCTCGCGAAGGCAGACCGCCCCGATCTCCGCGCTCTGCTCGCCCGCGCCCTCGAAGCGACCGGCAAGCCGGAGGATTCGATCGCCGAATACCGCGCGCTTCTCACCCTGCTTCCCTACGACGAACCGAGCCACGCCGGTTTCGGGCAAGCCCTTCTTCGCATGGCCAAGTTCGGCGAGGCGGCTGCGTTTCTGGAAGACGCCCGCGCCAAGTTTGATAAGAGCCCCCAGATTGAACTCGCTCTCGGCGTGGCCTATTACGCCCAGCGCCGCTTCCCCGAAGCCGGCGCCCG
>JBKJLJ010000190.1:0-3183 GCA_046597015.1 Bryobacteraceae bacterium | reverse complement strand
TGAAGAAAGATCCGATTCAAGAGCTCTTCGCCAAGCGCGTGAAGCCGATGTCGCGCCGCGCCGCTCTGCGCGCCGCCGGTGGCGGCATTGGCTATCTCGGTTTTCTGAAGATGATGGCCGAGGCGGCGACGGCCGAATCGAATCCTCTGCTCCCGCGCAAGCCGCATTTTGCGCCGCGGGCGAAGAAGGTCATCTTCCTGTTCATGCACGGCGGGCCGTCGAGCATCGACACGTTCGATTTCAAGGAACGATTGGTGCGCGATCACGGCAAGCCGCTGCCGATCAAGCGCCCTCTGGCGTTTGCCGACGAAGCGCCGGGGCCGCTGATGAAGTCGCCTTGGGAGTTTCGTCCGGGCGGCAAGAGCGGCATTCTGGTCAGCGATCTGTTCCCGCATATCCGGAGTTGCGTCGATGATCTTTGCATCGTCCGGTCGCTGGTCGGCGAAGGCGTCGACCATGGCGCGGCGCTGCTGCAGTCGTTCACCGGCAGTTCCACCTTCGTGCGGCCGAGCATGGGCGCGTGGACCGTCTATGGCCTCGGAACGGAGAATCAGGACCTGCCTGGTTACATCACGATAAAGCCGACGCTGTCCCACGGCGGGGCCAAGAACTTTGGTGCGGCGTTTCTGCCCGGTGCCTTTCAAGGTACCCCGATCGGCCACTCCGGCATGAAAGTGGATGAGATCAAGAATGAGCCGATTCAGTATCTCGTCAATAAGGGGCTGACGCCGGAACAGCAGCGTTACGAGTTGGACATGATCCAGAACGTGAACCGCCGCCACGCCGAAATGCGCCAGTACGACCCGAACATGGAAGCGCGGATCCAGGCCTTCGAACTCGCCTTCCGGATGCAGACCCAGGCCCCGGAAATCTTCGCCGTCGAAAAGGAAAGCGAGGCGACCAAGAAGCTCTACGGAATGGACGATCCGAAGACGGCCGACTTCGGTTGGCAGTGTTTGCTGGCCCGGCGGTTGAGCGAAAAGAACGTCCGTTTCGTGCAGGCGACGCACAGCTACAAATGGGACCAGCACTCGGATTTATTCAATAAACATACCGAAAACGCCTACGAAGTCGACAAGCCGATCGCGGGCTTATTGAAGGATCTGAAGGCGCGCGGGATGTTCGACGATACGCTCGTAATCTGGGCCGGCGAGTTCGGCCGGACGCCGATTTCCCAAGGCGGCAACGGACGCGATCACAACCCCTACGGCTACACGATTTGGATGGCCGGCGCGGGCGTAAAGCCGGGGTTTGTTTATGGTGCGACCGATGAGATCGGTTATCACGCGGCGGAAGATCGGATGCATATTCATGACTTTCATGCGACCGTGATGCATCTAATGGGCATGGATCATGAAAAGCTGACGTACCGATATAGCGGTCGGGACTTCCGGTTGACCGACGTTGCCGGGGTTGTGCACAAAAAGATTCTTTCCTAGCCGCCATGCGGAAACTAGCTTGGTTCTACGTCGCCTATCTGGTGGCGGTGATCTTGTTTGGAGCGTGGGTCCGGATCACTGGAGCGGGTGCTGGTTGCGGCGATCATTGGCCATTGTGCGACGGCGAAATGATCCCGCAGGCGCCGGGCGCGAAGAAGGTGATCGAGTTCACCCATCGGGTGACGAGCGGGCTTTGTGGGGTAATCGCTTTGGCGGTAGTGGGCTGGATCTGGCGGAAACGCGGCCGCGGTCCGGCGCTGTACTGTTCGTTGGCGGCGTTGTTCTTTCTGTTGGTCGAAGGGTTCATCGGCGCGGTGCTCGTGAAGAAGCAGTTGGTGGTGGATGATGCCTCGGTGAGCCGGGCGGTGGTGATCTCGATCCATCTGACCAACACGCTGCTGCTGGTGGCGACGGCGACGGCCTCGGCGTGGCTCTTGGACGCTCGTCGCGTGTTGGCTCCGACGACGGTGGGATTTCGCCTGTTGGGGATCGCGCTCGGCGCTCTGATTTTGACCAACATTACTGGGGCGATCACGGCGCTCGGTGATACGCTGTTCCCGGTTCCGCCGACGCTCGGGGCGGGGCTGTTTGCACGGATCCGAGAAGATTTGACGGCCGGGCAACACTTCCTGGTCCAGTTGCGGATCGTGCATCCGTTCGTCGCGGGCGGGACGGCGCTATTTCTGTTCGCGGTGCTGGCCGCGGTGCGGCGGCAGTATTGGGCCGCGGGCCTAGTGGGGGTGCAGGTGGCGTTGGGTCTTTTAAACATTGTGTTGGCGGCCCCGGGCTGGATGCAGATTGTGCACCTGCTGGTTTCGCAGGGGATCTGGATTTTGACCGTGGTTGCCTGGCTGGCCGCTTGGCCTCCGCCGCATGATCGACCTTCTTAGGGAAGCCCGCGCCATCGCCGTGCTGACCGGCGCGGGGATTTCGGCCGAGAGTGGGATCCCGACGTTTCAGGGGCCCGAGGACTTGGTGACGCCGGAGGCGTTCAAGCGGGATCCGCAACTGGTGTGGGAGTGGTATCTCTGGCGAAGGCGGCTCATTGCGGCGGCGCGGCCGAATGCGGGGCATTTGGCGCTGGTTGAACTAGAGCGGCGAACGCCGGCCTTTACGTTGATTACGCAGAATGTGGACGGACTGCACGACGTGGCGGGCTCGCAACGGATCTTGAAGATCCACGGGAACATTTGGCATAGCCATTGCAGCGCCTGTAGCTATCAGCGGCGCGATCGGTCGACGATGGAGATGCCTCCCGCCCTGTCCGGAGTGCGGTGCCATGCTGCGGCCGGGCGTGGTTTGGTTCGGCGAACCGCTACCGCGAATTGTCTGGGACGAGGCAGAGCGCGCAGTGGCGCAGGCCGACGTTCTATTGGTGGCGGGGACCTCGGCGACGGTGTATCCGGCGGCGGGCTTGCTGCATCTGGCTCGCTGCGTGATCGAGGTGAATCAAGAGGAGACGCCGTTTTCGAATTGGAGGGCGATGGTGAGGGTTCCACGATAAGATGACAACGTGCGGAACCCTTTCGTCTCGGCGCCCGACTTGGTGTGGCTGCTGTTCTTTGCCGCGCTGGCGGCGGCGAGTCCGTTCCACGACGTTCCCTCGGTTTCCTGCATCGTTGCGCTAGCCTTGCTGCAGGTGGCCGAGCCGCGGGTGGCGATGTTTCAGACCGATCGGGGTAAGCTGCTGCCGATCGCTCTGAAGCTGATCCTGTGCTGGCTCGTGATCGGCTATACGGCCTCA
>JBKJLJ010000323.1:0-2748 GCA_046597015.1 Bryobacteraceae bacterium | reverse complement strand
TGAGTGCCGATGGCCGCATCTCCGGGCGCACCCCCGTCGCTGGCCAATACGCCTTTTTAGTTCGTGTCCAGGACACTTTCGGCAGCAATGCAGACCGCGAAATCCGCCTCACCATCGAGCCGACCCTCGAACCCCTTCTGATTACGACTACCGCCCTGCCGCCTGCTGCCCTGGGGCTCGCCTACCGGTTCCCTTTGGACGCCGCCGGCGGCCGGGCACCCTATCTCTGGCGCGTCTCCTCCGGCCAACTGCCGCCGGGGTTGACGATGTCTGCCGCCGGGGTCATCACCGGCACCCCCGCCACCGCCGGAAGCGCCACCATCCAGGTTGAATTGCGCGATCTCTCGGGCGCTGCGAAGGTGACCTCCTACGTCCTTCAAGTCCTGGCTGGCTTCTCGGTGATCACCAACGCAACGCTGCCAAGCGGAACCACCGGAGCCACCTATCGGGTCAACCTCGCCGCCGCCGGCGGAACCCAACCCTACCGCTGGACGTTGGTCTCTGGTAAGCCCCCCGATGGAATCACGCTCGGGATCGATGGCGTCCTGTCTGGAGTACCAATGGAACCGGGCCAGTTCCCGTTGGGGGTTCGAGTTGCCGATGCTACCGGAGCCGCGGCCACCGCTAACCTCAACCTGATCATCAACGCCGCGCCGCCCGTCATCCTCTCGGGCGGAATCGTCAACGCGGCCAGTTTCATCGGCGGAGCCATTGCTCCAGGTGAAATTATCACCGTCTTCGGCGGTCCGTTTGGCGAACGCGCCGTTCGAGTCTTTACGCTCGACTCCAACGGTCGAGCACCAACTCGGCTCGCAGGGACCCGGCTCCTAGTCGACGGGGTCGCGGCTCCCCTCCTCTACGTAGCGCCAGGACAGTTGAGCGCCATCGTGCCCTATGGAGTCAGCGGGAAGGCCACCGTCCCTGTCGCGCTCGAAGCCGATGGCTTAGTTGGCCCCGCAATGCTGGCCAATGTCGTCACCAGCGCTCCGGCGATTTTCACGCTGGATAGCACAGGAAAAGGCCCCGCCGCCGCTCTGCTGACGCAGGACGTCATCACGCTCTACGTGACCGGCGAAGGATTGCTGCAACCCCAACCGCTCGATGGATCCGTCGCCACCGAATCGCTTCCGAAGCCCTTGCTACCTGTCCGGGTTTTCATGGGAGGGCGGGAGGCCGAGGTGCTCTATGCCGGGGCCGCGCCCGGCTTGGTCGTCGGACTGATGCAGGTTAACGTTCGGGTGCCTGAAGGCTTGCGCGGAGAAACGATTCCCCTTTCCATTCGGGTCGGAACGGTCGAAAGCCCAAGCGGCGTAACCATTCGCTATCAGCCGTGATCTACCGGAAAGAAAAATTGAAAAAAGTCGGGAAAGCCTCCCCCGACGGCATCCCGTCATGCTAATCTATGATCTGTGCCGCAATTGCGGCCAGCGATTCTTGATCGCTGAGTTGACAGGTTTGTCCTGTCAGGCTACACTTGTAAGGTTTGCTGTTAGCGGTTCCCTGAATCTGCTTTCGACTACCACTTCACGATAAGCTTGAACGCAATGTTCAGGTCCCTTAGAATGCTGTATCTCTAAGCAGTTGAAGTCCGGTTGATAGCCCGCCCCGATGTTCCTTCGAGACTTAGAGCTCTGAAGAGATATGGGCGAGTCCCAAGATCCTCTCCGCACCGAATACGGTCCCCATCGCCCAGGCCGTTCATCACAAAATAGAGTTCTGTGGTCGCAATAGGAAGGCCCCCCGCCGAAATTTGCTTGACCGAGAGAGCTCGAACATCTCGTAACAACCAAAGATTTTTAAGTTTTTTTAAGAGGGTATTCGTGCCTACGTTCAACCAGCTCGTTCGTAAGGGTCGTATTGCGATCCGTTACAAGACGGCTAGCCCGGCTCTGCAGGCTTGTCCCCAGAAGCGCGGAGTTTGCACCCGCGTCTACACCACCACACCGAAGAAGCCGAACTCCGCGCTGCGTAAAGTAGCTCGCGTTCGGTTGACCAACGGAATCGAAGTTACGACCTACATTCCGGGCGTTGGCCACAACTTGCAGGAGCACTCGATTGTTCTGATCCGTGGCGGTCGTGTGAAAGACCTTCCTGGCGTTCGCTATCACGTTGTCCGGGGAACCCTCGACACCGCCGGTGTCGCCAACCGCAAACAGAGTCGCTCCAAGTACGGCGCCAAGCGCCCGAAATCGTAATTTTTTAAGGATTTAACGATCTATGCCGCGTAGAAGAAGTGCGGAAATTCGCGAAGTACAGCCCGATCCGATGTTTGGTTCGACGCTGGCTGAGAAGTTTGTCAACTCCATGATGTGGGATGGCAAGAAAACAGTTGCGCAGAAAGTATTCTATGCAGCCATGAACAAAGTCGCGGAGCGGTCCGGTGAGGACGCTTTGAAGATGTTCAAAAAGGCTGTCGAGAACGCCAAGCCGATGTTAGAAGTGAAGACGCGGCGCGTTGGTGGTGCGAACTACCAGGTCCCCGTTGAAGTTCCGCAAAACCGCAGAACCTCCCTCGCCATTCGGTGGATTGTTCTAAATGCTCGGAATCGCCCCGAAAAAGGTATGCCGGAGCGGTTGGCTGGTGAGTTGCTCGACGCGGCCAATCTCCGCGGCGGCGCCATCAAGAAGAAAGATGACGTTCACCGTATGGCCGAAGCAAACAAGGCTTTTGCTCATTACCGTTGGTAGCAGCGAAGACCGCTTAATTTAATTCTCACTATGGCACGTACCGTACCACTCCTGAAAATG
>JBKJLJ010000205.1:0-4268 GCA_046597015.1 Bryobacteraceae bacterium | reverse complement strand
GGCTACCGGCCGTTGATCCTTTCGACGACGATTGAGGGCGAGACGCGGGACGTGGCGCGGATGCACGTGGCGATTGCAAAGGAGAGCCTGCGGAGCGGCAATCCGGCGAAGCCTCCGTTGTGTATTTTATCGGGAGGAGAGACGACGGTGAACCTACGCGGGACGGGAAAGGGAGGCCGGAATCAGGAGTTTGCGTTGGCGGCGGCGCTAGATTTGGTGGATGAGCCGCGGATTTTGGTGTTGAGCGCGGGGACTGACGGCACCGATGGGCCGACGGACGCGGCGGGGGGCTTTGCGACTTCGGCGACGGCGAAGGACGCCAAAGCGGCGCGGGCGGCGCTGGATAACAACGATTCCTACCCTTTCCTTGAACAGACGGGAGACCTGCTGAGAACCGGGCCGACGCGGACCAACGTGATGGATATTCGTATGCTGCTGGTGACCCGATGATCCGACCGGCGGTGGTGGCTGACCTCGAGTTTTTGGCGTGCGCCAATGAGCGGATGGCCTTTGAGACGGAGCAAAAGACGCTGGTTCCGGCGACGATACGGGCGGGGGTGGGCCGGGTGTTGGCGGATGGTCAACTAGGCCGGTATTTTGTGGCCGAAGAGGATGGCCGGGCGGTGGGGTGTTTGCTGATTACGTATGAGTGGAGCGACTGGCGGAACGGGATGTTTTGGTGGGTCCAGTCGGTTTTTGTGGAGCCGGAATATCGGGGGCGAGGGGTGTATCGGGCGCTTTATGCGGCGGTGAAGGAGTTGGCGGCGACGGAGGGGGGCTGCTGTGGATTTCGGCTCTATGTGGAGAAAGAGAACGCGCGGGCGCAGCAGACCTACGAGCGGCTGGGCATGTCGGCGACCGACTATCTAATGTTTGAGGAGCCATTAGCCGATAACCCTCCTAGGGATGAGTTGAGGACCCCACGTTTGGTCCGGTGATGGATCGGTTTGAAGCTTATGCCGAGCAGTTTGGGTTTCGGTACTCGCTTCATGTGATTGGGCGGGATCTGGAAAAGCAGCTGCATCGGGCAAAGGTGCGGGGTTGGGGGGAGCGGGGCCACGAGATCGGGAACCACACTTGGAACCACCATACGAATTTGAGAGCACTGTCGAAGGCTGAGTTGACCGAGGTGATCCAGGGTTTATTGCACCGGCTTGGAGCTATTCGAGCCGGATGATGGACGTGTTGGCGGAGCAGGGGTACCGGTACGATACGAGCCTATTTCCGAATCTGCTGTATTACCCGTTTCTGTTTAAGAACGCTTGGAACCATGTGGGGCAGGGGGAGAAGTTTTGGCGGATTTTGGATCGGCGGGACTGGTTACAGCCGCTGTTGGGTTCGCGGGAGCCCGATTTGGATTATGTGGTCATCCGGCGGACTTGACGTGTGGTGAGGACTTTCCGGATCTACCGGTGAACTCGCTGGAGCGGATAGGAAGGTCACTTGAGGAGAAGCAGCGACGGTTTGCTGAGTCGTTGCAGGTAATCGAGGACGCCAAGCGGAAGTAGATGACGATGGGGGCGATGGCGGAACTGGCGCGGGCAGAACTAGCGTAAATATTTTGTCTGGTTTTGGCGGTGGAATCCGCTTTCTTAGGTAGACCCTATGCCTGCTGCGACTGCGTGCCGACGCCGAGCTTCTGCCGGCCTCGATTTGACCTTCTTGAATGTCCCGATCCCGCGAACATGTCACGGGGTATTGGAGGTGCCGGAGCCGAGCTCTGCCTGGACGCTGGACCCTTTGGCGGAGCAGAGCCTTTACACAGCCCGGGTGGCGTTTGAAGAGCCGTTTGTGACGGCTCCGCACGTGGTGGCGGGGCTGTCCGCGCTGGAACTGGGCTCGGGACCGGCGGCGCGTTTGGAGGTACGGATTGTGCCGGGGACGGTGAGCCGGAGCGGGTTTACGATTCGTTTTGCGACCCGGGCCGGGGCGAGCGTGGAGTCGGCGGCGGCATTTTGGCTGGCGATGTCGGCTTAGCGGGGCAGCGAGTTGAGGAGTTCGGTGGCTTCGGCGCGGATGGTTGGGACAGGGGACTGGGCAGCTTGACTGCGATGACGGCGCGCCCCTTTTGGGGCTCTCCCCGTTGGACAGAGGCGCGGTATCCGGTGGTCGCGGGGGGACGTCGGGAAGAGAATCTCAGCGCTACTGGTTCGAATAGAGCAGCTTGCCGCCGCTGGACTTGACCAGGTAGAGATTTTGCTTGCCGGCCCATTTTTGGACGTTTCTGAGAGCCGGGGCTTCGATGACGAGGTAGTGGCGGGCGGGGGATTTCCAGAGTTCGGCGAAGCGCTCGTTGTCGATGAAGACTTGGGGGGCACCGGGGGCGTAGGAGCCGTATTCGAGGTTGTTGACGCGGCCGTTGAGGAGGAGGGCCGAGGGGTTTTTGGCGTAGAAGAAGACTGAAGAGAAGGTGTAGTACTGGTTGTCGACGATGAGTTGGCCAGGCGGGGCTTGGAGATAGGCTTCGGCTAAGGGGCGGGAGCCGAGGTAAGGATCGAAGGTGATGAGGGCGACGCGGGCGGCGTGGAAGAAGAGAACCATCATGGCGGCTAAGGCTAGAGCGAGGCGGAGGCCGCGGAAGAGGCTGGCGCCGAGGGTGCCGACGAGGAAGGCGACGGCGGCGATGACGAGCGGGAGGCGGAGATAGGCGAAGGCTTCGACGGTGAGGTCGCCCATGTGGCCGAGGGAGAGGGTGTAGGCATCTGTCGCCTGGAGGACGAGGGCGTTGGATATGTCGCCGGGAGTAGGGAGGCCCTGGACTCGGACAAGAATGGCCACGATGGCGGCTAGGGCCAAGGCGGCGACTATGGCGAGGAGGCGGCGGCCGATGGTGACGAAGCGGCTTTCGGCTCGGAGGACGGAGGCGAGCAGGAGTGCTAGCGCGGGGTAGCAGGGCATGGAGTAGTACTCCTGCGTGGTGGAGAAGGTGAAGAAGGTAAGCAGGAAGGCGGTGAAGCAGAGAGCGAGGAGACGGGTGCGGTTTGCGCGCTCTTCGCCGCGGAAGGAGAGGGTGGCGAGGCCGGGGAAGAAGGCGGACCAGGGGAAGAGCCAGAGGAGATGGAAGATCCAGAAGAGGGGGCGGGGGACGGTGTTGTAGTCGCGGGGCCAGCGCATGTTCAGGAAGCGGAAGACGTGCTCGTTGAGGAAGTAGAACCAGGTGAAGCCGTGGTATACGCCGGGGCCGGAGTGCATCGTGAGGTCGAGAAACGGCGGGTTGGCGAGAGCGGCGGCGACGTGCCAGGGGGCGGCGATGGCGATGAGGATGGCGAGGCCCGCGGCGGGGGAGAGAAGGCGCCAGTTGGGCCAGTTGCGGGTGAGGGTTAGCCAGAGGAGGATGGCGCCGACGGGGAAGACCATGGCGATGAGGCCTTTGAGGAGCAGGCCGGTGGCCATGGCGGCCCACATGACGTAGGCCCAGCGGCTTTCGCCTTCCATGGCTCGGAGGAAGGCCCAGAGGGCGAGGGCGATGGTGGCGGTGAGCATGGCATCAGGAATCTGGATGCGGGTGAAGAGCCAGAGCCCGATGCAGGTGGAGAGGATGAGGCCGGCGTAGAGTCCGGTGAGTTCGTCGAAGGCCCAGCGGGCGAAGCGGGCGGTAAGCCAGCAGAGGAAGATGACGCTGAGGGCGAGGGGGAGGCGGGCGGCCCAATCGTGGATGCCGAAGAGGGCGAAGCTGGCGGCCATGGACCAGTAGATGAGCGGCGACTTTTCGAGGTAGGCGACGCCGTTGAGGCGGGCGGTGATCCAGTCACCGCTTGTGAGCATGTGGGCGGCGATTTGGGCTTGGACAGCGTCGACATCGTCCATGAGGCCGGGGGGGCTGATGACGCAGCCGAGGTAGATGAGCGCCGCGACGAGGAGGACTATGAGTTGGTATCGACGTTCCATCGTTTGATCCAGAGAGCGAGGGTGAGAAGGCCCCAGATGTGGTAGCCGTAGTTGGCTCGACGGTTGAAGTGGTCGTCGAGAATGCGGTCAATGGCGCCGGGGCGGAAGAGGGGGTTGGCAGGCCGGAGGGTGTCTTCGACGAGGGGGCGGAGGACGGTGCGGAACCAGTCGTGGGCGGGGATGTCGAAACCTTCCTTTTTACGGTCGAGGACGGAGTCGGGGATTTTGCCGCGCATGAGTTGGCGGAGGAGGTATTTGAGTTGGCTGCCGTTGACCTTGAGGGAGCGGGGGAGGCGGGCGGCGAATTCGACGATGCGGTGGTCGAGGAAGGGCGGGCGGACTTCGAGGGAGTGGGCCATGGACATGCGGTCGCACTTGTA
>JBKJLJ010000147.1:0-3043 GCA_046597015.1 Bryobacteraceae bacterium | reverse complement strand
TAAACTCAACTAAAGCCACCGGGAAACGACCTACTCAACTGAACTCAAGTACTTGACGTATTTGCTACTTGAACATCCAACCAGATTGTCAAAGATCTGAGCAACTCCGCAACCGATTCCAAGCCACTAGGACTCAAAAAGAATTGCTCATCGCCGGCCTCGAAAGGCTTTTCGGCTTCCTGAGCTAGGAAAACGCTTCCGCGTCTACTCTAGTTCCCGGTTACCAAAACTCGGAAAACTTGTACTACATGAGGCAGGGGCTGGAGCTGACGCTCACACGCTTACCTCAACCGCACCAGGATGCCTTTGCTTCGACTTTCGTCTTGCATGTCGCTTTCCTGATTTGCATTCGCTCGCTTTACGTTCAAGCTGCGTCGCTGCAACTCTCTAAGATTATCAAACAATGAGGTGCCTGGCAAGTCCTGAGTTTGTATTTTGTTTCGATTTTGGATGATTTGGGTCCCAGGAGGGTCGATAGCGGGCAGGATGGAGTGGCTGGCATGATCCGATCGGAGATGCAAGGTGTTTAGTTTCATACTGTTGCTGGATACCAGATCTTTTTTGGTGGTTTTCGTCATATTTGTCCCGTAAGCCTGCCGGAGTGGGTGGAGATCGCGTCCTGGGCTCGTTAGGTCCCTTTCTTTTCCTCTTGACGAGGAGATAAAGCTTTTTGAGGCTTGCTCACAGGCCGGGTTTGGGCGACGATTCCTCCCTATCGGCGGACACACTGCGCGTGTACCAGATTGCGGTCGAGGCAGGAACGCGTACTTAGGTGGCGGGGTTCGACGGAACGATGCCAGGCTAGAGCCGACTTGCGAAGGTTCGGCCATAATGAGAGTGTGCTTGCTGACGCGTGCGGTTCGGTGTTGGACCTGGACACGGGATCCGAGTCAATGGGGATGGGCCGGGCTATGGTCCGGTTGCTGACGCGCGCGGTTCGGTGCGGGGGCAAGAGCGCGGAAGCGGATGTACGAGTGTTGGCCGAGCACGGAAATGGATGAATGAACGCTGGCCGGGCTATGCTCCCCTTGCTGGCGCGCGCGGTCGGTGCCCGGGCCTCAGAGTGAACCGTTGGTCCGATTAAAAGAGACACTTCGGGTGAGCCGGTTTAGCGGTTGGATTGTCAAAGAGCAGAATACGGTTCGCAGGCGGCGGGGTTCTACGGAACGAAGCCAGGTCAGGAGCGGAAGCTGTAAATGGGGCCGGCAGAGGGCACTTGGAAGCCCATTTTTGCTTTGAACAAGGGGTCGCTGACGGCGTAGTGGTATTCCGGCAACGGGGATGAGGCCACCGCGTATTTCAGGGGCTCGGGAACCGGTTCCACTTGGGGCGGAGCAGGCGGAACGGGCAGCGCGCGTCGCGACTTTTGGGTCAGTTGGAGCAATTTGACGGCTCTCAGATAGGACCGTTCGAACGAAACCACGTAGCGATTGACTCGCTCGACGGGCAAGGTCCGATCGGCAAGGACGAACTCGATCATCATGGACGGGGTTGCCTTCGGAAGATTACTTTCGTCGGCCATGGTGTCAGCGATGACTTCTGATTCGACGCGGAGCGCTCGGTTGTAACGCCAGAGGGACTGAGCGACCTGGTCGGTGAGGATTTTTTCTTCTTCGGTAGCCGGTTGATAGGCTTTACGGATCGAAGCCAGGAGTTGGTCGAACTCTTCGGCGGTTTCGTTGCCGACGAGCAGGTCCTGGGAACAGAGACCATGGCTGAGGCGGTTTTTGCTGGAAGCGGCTTTGCCGGCGGCCGATTTTGGTCCGGTGGATTTTTGGGCGTTCGCGCGATTGGTTTCGGCCTTTTTCGCGTCGTTGGCGCGGGTTATGCTTCTGGGCGGGAGGCCGATCCAGGCGAGGACTTCCTCCATAGCGGGGATACGGTCAGCGGGGAATTCGCCTTCGGGGGCGTTTAGATATAGTCTGACTTCGTCAAGAATTTCTACTGTGACTTTCATGAATGTCTCCGTGGCTGCAATTGGAAGGGACATGAGAGCGCCTTCCTACCGATGAGCATGGGGGGCGGGGAGGGGGTAAATTGGATAGCTCTTTTGTAAGATGCTGAAAACAGGAGGCATATAGATTTCGATGGGGCGTGAACGCCGAGTCCGGGCTCGTCACAAAGTACGGAGGGAGGGTAAAGATAGGTCGATTAGCGGCGATTCTCGCGCTTTGGTGAGTGAAGTGGAACTCTCCGGTTGCCTTTCGTGCGGTATCGAGGGATCGGCGTTGGTTTTGGCGGGGACGCGTTGAGTCGGCATCGAGGTGGGCAGGTTCTTGCCCGCTTTGCTGATCGCTCCTTATATATGTTCCCCGTGCGCGGGAGGGTGCTCCATTGTCGTGATTTGCCGGCGTACTCCGCCCGTCCCGAAGACAGCTTTACGGACGCGGCGGGAGGGTGCGATTGGGTTATGCTGGACTGAATTCTATGCTGATCAAAATACTGTTTTGGCTTCTGGTGGCGGTGGATTTGGGGGCGATGGGTTTGTTTCTGGTACTGGGTCTGGCGGCGGCGGGGCCATCGCATACGAATCCGCTGTCGGTGGTTTGGTGGATGGCGATTTTGCCGGGCATGGTGCTGGGGGTCGCGATCCTTCTCTTTGTATTTGGGACATCCTGGCTGATGCGGGGGCCCGCCTTTCTGGTTGCCGCCGCACCGCTGTTGATAGTGGCAGTGTGGGGCACGGCAGGGTTTCTGGAGCTGAACAGTTTCAAAGATAAGGATGGCGCGATCACCAGTTTTTCTGGGGGGGCGATGCAGGAGCTGGAAAAGGCAATCCTGCGGAACGACGCAGCAGCGGTGGCGACGCTGGCCAAGGGGGCGAATCTGAATCAAACTTCGATCGGCGGCAGTGGTGTGTTGGTAGTCGCGCTGCGTCATTTAGAAAAGATGGGCGGAACGCCGGATGTGCTGCGGGCGCTGTTGGCGGCGGGGGCGAACCCTAACCCGAAGGTGGGTGAATTGCCGCTGGAGGTGGCGATGCAAGCGAGCCGCCGAGTGGGGGTAGAGCCGGTGAAGCTGTTACTGGCAGCGAAGGCGAACC
>JBKJLJ010000912.1:0-19985 GCA_046597015.1 Bryobacteraceae bacterium | reverse complement strand
CACCTGAATCTTGCCGTTCACCTCTCCGTTCCCCATCGCTTCGTCCAGCGGATGGTCGAACACCACATACTCGTTCCCCGTGTCGCCCATCTTAAACATCCGTCCAAAGAACGCCGCCAAGCCCCAGAACTGATCCTGGCTCCAGGTCTCATACGGATGGTTGTGACACTGGGCGCACTCCAACCGCCGCCCGAAAAACACCCGCACCTCTTCGGCCATCGTCTCTTCCGGACTGCCGATCACATCGTACGGCAGAAAGTGCCGCGTGGGCCCGTCGTAGCCTTGGGCCGTCAAACGCTCCCACGCCATCCGGTCATATGGCTTGTTCCTGGCGATACTCTCCCGGATCCATTCGCCGTACATCTGGCTCCATTTCGCGTTGATGCCGTTAGCAAATACCGCCACCCGGAAGAGGTCCTGGAAACGAAACGTCCAGTAGTCGACATACTCCGGCGACCCAATCAAGGCGTCGATCACTCGCTCGCGCTTCTTCGGATCCCGGCTCCGCACAAACTCTTCGACGCGTCCCGGCGGCGGCAGCGTCCCGGTTAAATCCAAGCAAACGCGGCGCAAAAACTCCGCATCCTGGCTCAGCGCCGAAGTAACCATCCGCAGCCGGCGCAGCTTCTCGAATACGAACTCGTCAATGAAATTCTGCCGCGGTACGGCGGGGTAGTTCGCCACCGGCGCGCCAATCACCCCGACGATCACCGCCGCCGCTTGGCCCGCCGCCCGCACGAGAATCGAAGTCTCCCCCAGCGCCGCCGCATTCACCACGCCCGCCTCCGAAATCCCGGCAATCGCTTTGTCGCTGGAAAGGTAAAGTGCCTGCGCCGTCACATCTTCCCGGCGTCCATTCGCCATCACCGCCGTCACCAGCAAGCGATGCTTCTGCGCCTTCTCGAGCGAAAGGATTTTCGGGTAGACTTCCAAGCTCTCGACGCGGCTCGTCTCATCCTCCGCCGGACCAAACGGCGCGCCTTGCCGTACCCACCCGAGAATCGTCCGGTACTCGTCCGAGTCCACCGCAAACCGCTTCCCGCCCCCATGGGCCACCGCGCCGGTAGCCTTCTGCAGCAATAAACTGGCTTCCGGGTTCTGCCGGTCGATGCGCGGCTGCCGCTCACCCTTGGCTTCGACCAACAGCACTTGATAAGCGCCGCCCTGCACAATCCACTCATAGTCGTCCCGTGGGAAGAGCGACGCCGCCGAAAGCTTCAATCCGCCTCGGCCCTTAACCCCGCCGTGACAAGCCGGGGAGTTGCACCCCCGTTTGGTCAAGATCGAGCCGATCGCCGCACGGAATCGAAACTGCTCCTCCCCTCCGGCTGTCTCCACCTCCCCCTGCGCATTCGCCTGCCACTTTCCCCACTTCGCGGTCACCTGCATCGCCCCCGCCGACTGCGCGGTAACGCGGCCACCCGCGCTCACCGTTCCGGCCGCCGCCATCGCGGTCCATTGCGCGGCCTCGGTCAAGTCCTGCGTGGACCCATCCGCATACTCGGCCACAAAGACGAACTGCTGCACCGCCCCCACCCGGTACAGATGAAACTCGGAAGGCACGAGCCGCACCGCCACCGGTTCCGCGCTCCACAAGCCAGTCGCCAGCGTGATCAACCACAGCCCTTTCATTGGGTCTCCCTCACCAGCATCATGGGGAAACGCTTCTCTAAAATCGGTGCCGCCAAGCGCTGCTCCTTAACCGGCCTCACCACCACCCGGGGCCACGCGATCGATTCGGTCAAGGCCGCGTCTTCGGCCACGTTCAGCAGGAACGAGAAATACTGCGTCGTTTTCGGAATATACCGTTCAATCCGACCCGCGTTCTGCAGCGGCGGCCGTTCTACCGGATTCTCCGCTCCCGGTATGACCGTCACGCCTGCCGGCAAGCCTTCCATCGTCGCCATCACGGGATCGCGAAAATCCTCCTCCCGCTCCAGCTGCAACGTCACCAAGCGCACCTTCCCAATCACGAGGTTTAGCCGGTCCTCCGGCATTTCGACCCGTCCTACATGCGGCACCTGGGGACGAATGAGCACGCGGTAGAAAAACTCGGGCTGGCCATGATCGGTTGTGATGTCGCGCACCTGCACGGTGTAGTCCCCGGGAGCCGTGATGGCGAACGTGGTCTTGGCCTGAATCATTTTCATCATGTACAAGCCGTTGTTGTTCCGCTTGGTATGGACGTTGGTCGCTACCTCTCGCCCCGTTGCATCAAACACGCTCACTACGGGGTTGAACTCGGGCAGCGTCGCCTCCGGCGTCTCCACCTCAATCGCCAGTTGCATCGCGCGTTCGATGTGCAAACGCGCCTTGTGCGCCATCGCGGGACGGCTCAACCGCCCCTCAAGAATTCCGGGCAATGCCAGCACCGCCTCTCCCGTCTCCGTTCCGGCCAGCCGGGTTGGCGTTGGGGGCGACTGGGGCACCCCGCCTCGCGCCTGTAACTTCCCCATCCAGTCGCCTCCCAGTTGGCGCACGAAGCTCCTTTCATTCCAATCCGGCCGCGCTATGGGATGCCGCCACCTGTGCTCCCCTTCTCCCCGCCGCACCCGCAAAAAGTAGCTGGCGCTAACCCCACCGTATCCCGCGAATCCGGCTACTTGCACCCGATATCGTCCAGCTTGTTGAACAACGTGCGTCAAACGAGCCTGCGTTGCCAATCCGGGAAAAAACAGTTCCTCGTCATTAAACGCCAAGCGTTTCCAGCCTTTGGTCGAAAACCAACTATCGGCGGCTGGCTCCAACAGCGTCACCACCGGGTCGAAAACGCTGCCCCCGGCCACCACCTCGAACGTCCACGCCTCGCCTGCCTTAGCCTCCACCGAATAAAGATCGACCTCCCCCGGTTCGGCTAGGTTACCGTTCACCACGAATCCCGGAGTCAGGGCTAAGTCTGGCTTTTCGCCGACCACCGCCTCGGTCACTACATGCCAGGCGACCGCGTTGGTAACCCCCCGCGGCCCCAGCGCCCGCAATCGTTTCTGACCCGGTGTTACGGCTGCATCCAGCGTGATTTCGGCGATCAGTCGATCCGCGCCCGCCTTCACCAACCGCACCCGTACGCCCGCTTCCTCCACTGAAAACCCCTGAATTGCCGCCAAGTCCGTTCCGGCAATGACCACCGAGTAAGTACTGCCCGCCCGCCCCGCCAGCGGACTCACTCCCTGCAGCGTCGGTTCGGCAACCGTCGCACTCAGCGCAAACCCAGTCGCCCACAGCAACGCCGCGACTCCTCCCGCCAAGGACTTCATCCCACCAATTCTACGGAGTTCCCCGCCAAACGCAAGCCACTCGTCCAGAATTCGGAACGCTGACTGAAACCTTGACGCAAGCAAACTCAGCCGTTCGGGATCCTGGACGGAATTCGGCCGTTGCCCTAGTTTCGGATTGACTCTTTTTGCAATCGGATGAATGCTCATAGACAAAGCCCCGATCGAGGCGCGTCGGTCCTGTTCCCTGACGCGCAGTAGACTGAACTTGGTCCACCGCGTATTGGACCCAACCGACTCGGTGGCTAAAAATCCAGTTTCGCTAGGGAGCTAGTACATGAATCGACACTTTTGCGTATTCTGCTTATTTCTCTCGGCCGTCTCCGTCTGGGCCCAACCTACTGCAACCATCGTCGGCCGCGTGGTCGACCCCAGCGGTGCCGTCGTCAGTGGCGCCACCGTTCGCTCGAAGAATCTTTCCAACGGAAATGAACGGACCACCAAAACCGGCGATAGCGGCGACTACGAACTACCCCTGCTTTCCACCACCGGCAGCTACACCCTCACCGTCACCCGCGACGGCTTCCAAACCCAGGAGATCAAGGGCCTCTCGCTGCAAATGGACCAGCGCGCCCGCATCGATATCACCATGCGCATCGGCAGCGTCTCCGAACGCATCTCCGTCACGGAATCGTCCCCCATCGTCAACACCGAAATCGGGTCCATTGGCCAAGTCATCAGCAACCAGAAAATCGTCGACCTTCCGCTGAACGGACGCAACTTCGTCCAACTCACAGCCCTCCTCCCTAACGCCGTCATCGGCACCGCCGGCATCACCGGAGCTACGGTCGTGGCAGTCAGCGGCGGCCGGCAAAGCAAAACCGAGTTTCTGCTCGATGGCATCAGCATTAACGAACAACTCTTCGACGGGGTCGCTCTTCGCCCGTCCGTCGATGCGCTGCTCGAGTTTAAGGTCCAGGCGAACTCCTTCTCCGCCGAGTACGGTCGCGGCAACGCCGTCCTCAGTGCCACCATCAAGTCGGGTACCAATCAGTATCACGGTACGCTCTTTGAATTTCTCCGGAACGATAAGCTCGACGCCCGCAACTTCTTCATTCCCCGCAAAGCCAGCTACCGCCAAAACCAGTTCGGTTTCGCATTCGGTGGTCCGCTCGTAATCCCCAAGCTGTTCAACGGCAAAGATAAGAGCTTCTTTTTCCTGAACTACGAAGGCACCCGCATCCGGCAAGGCCGCACCACGAATGTCGTCGTCCCCGCTGAACCGTTCCGCCGGGGTGATTTCTCCAGTATCGCGACGCCGATTCGCGACCCTCTCACAGGGGTCGCCTTCCCCGGCAACATCATCCCCTCCAACCGCCTCAACCCCGCCACCAGCTACTTCCTCCAGTTCATTCCCGCCGCCAACACCACACAAGGGACCTTCGTCTACGCCGCTCCCTTCCGCTCCGACGCCGATCAGGGCAACGCCCGCTACGACCACGTCTTCAGCGCTAAAGACTCCTTCGCCTTCCGCTACAGCATCAACCATTTGCAAGCCTTCACCCCGGGCGCCTTCATTCAGGTGGGCGGCACCAACCAACGCCAGCGGGTGCAGAACATGGTGATCTCCGAGACACACATTTTTAACCCCACCACCCTGAACGAACTCCGCCTGGGCTACACCCGCCTCCACAACGCCAATCTGAATCAGGGCCTCGGCACCAACCACACCCAACTCTCCGGCATTCGCGGATTCGAAGAAACTAGCCAAAACTTCCCCGGCTTTCCCGGGCTCGGCATCACCGGCTTCCAGGGCATCCCCGGCAACGCCTTCCAGCCCCTTGTCAATCCCACAAATTCCTATCAAATCGTTGACACAATGTCCTTCATCCGCGGGACCCACACCATCAAGGCTGGCATCGATTTCCGCGATTACCGGCTTACCTCGACGAACTCCGCCAACTCCCGCGGAGCCTTCAGCTTCAACGGCGGCTACACCGGCAATGGTTTCGCCGACTTCCTCACCGGCTACCCGGTCAACGGTTCCCGCAGCTTCCCCCGTAATCTATTCGGCCAGTACGAAACCCGCTGGCACTCCTTCGTGCAGGACGATTGGAAGATCGCCAAGAACCTAACCCTCAACCTCGGATTGCGGTACGAACTCAACTTGGCCCCGACGCCGATGTTCGGCCAAGCCGCGTCGTTCAATTTCGACACCGGCCGTTGGGCCGCCGCCACGTACAACGGGCAGATCAACATCATCTCCCAACAGGTTGCCCGCTTCGCCTACCCGCGCTTCCAAAGCCTCATCGACAAAGCCACCGACGTCGGCATACCGAATAAACTCATTAACAATCGCTTCAACGACATCGCCCCCCGCATCGGCATGGCGTGGCGCCCCTTCGGCAACAACAAAACTGTCCTCCGCGCCGGGGCTGGAATCTTTTATATGATGACCAGCGGCAACAACGCCGTCTCCACCCCGGTGATCAACGTCCCGTTCATCGTCGACGAGTCCAAACAACAGCCCACCGTCAACGCTTTGCCTACGCTGGATGTTCGGAATTTCTTCGAACCGTTCAGCGCCAACGCCAACTTCACGACCCCACTGACCTTTGGAGTCAACCCCAACCTGAAGACCCCAACCATGTACCAGTGGAACGTCGCCATCCAACGTGAGATCTTCCGCGATCTTTCGCTCGAAGTGGCCTATGTCGGGAATAAGTCAACTTACCTGGAGCGCTATCTTCCCACGAATCTACCCCGCATCAGCGCCACCGATACCCGGCCCTTCCAGCAGCGCCGCCCTCTGCCGCAGTTCGGCACCGGGACTTACTATGATGCTCGCGACAACGCGAACTATAACGCGCTTGAAGTAAAAGCTGAAAAGCGCTTCTCGAAAGGCCTCAGCTTCCTTGCCGCCTACGCTTGGAGCAAGTCCATCGACGGCTCTACCCAGGATCAGGGCGGCGGTGAAGGCGCCGACAATCCCTTTGATCTCCGCTCCATGCGCGGCCGCTCCAGTCTCGACGTGGGCCAGCGCTTCGTCTTCAGCTACGGCTGGGATATCCCGTTCGGCAAGGGTCGTTCGTACCTCACGAGCCTGCCCAAAGCGGCCGAACTCATCCTCGGTGGCTGGCAACTCGGCGGGATCTACACCGCTCAGGGCGGATTCCCCTTCACCCCGGTCATCGCCAGCGATCCGCACAACATCGGCTTCGCCTACGCCCGCCGCGCCGACGTCATCGGCACCGGCAAGGTCGACAAGTGCACCCCGGAACGTTGCTTCAACATTGATGATTTCCGGGTTCCACAGGCCTTCACCCCGGGTAACGCGGGCCGCAACATCCTCCGTGGACCGGGCTTGAACAACTGGGACTTTTCTCTTTCCAAGAACTTCTACTTCCGCGAAGGCGTCTTTCTCCAGTTCCGCACCGAGTTCTTCAACGTGCTCAATCACACCCAGTTCGGCAACCCCAACAACAACATTGAACTCCGCAATCTCGGCGGCCGCGTCTTCAGCGCCCGCGATCCCCGCATCGGTCAATTCGGCCTGAAGTTCTACTTCTAGCCGGCACAACTATCCAAACGTCGAGCGAACGATACAATCGGGTCGTGGGAAATGACTAGCGAAATCCCCCGGCCCGGCCCGAGGACCCTGGCGGGACTGTACTGCCTTCTCATACTCCTCGCCGTCTGCACGTTCCATTCCCGGGTCCTCTTTCAATCGGACGTAACGTTTCCCTGGGATTTCACGGGGTATCACTACCCCCTCGTGGTCGCCTACGCCGACGCCCTCCACGCTGGCGAGCTTCCGCTCTGGGATCCGCTCACCTACTGTGGCCGGCCTCTTCTCGCCAACCCGCAGGTCGCGGGATTCTACCCGCCGCTCGCCATCGTCGCCGCCTGGGGTCGCGATGGACTGCTGGCGCGCTTGGAGTGGCTCGCCGTCGCCCACATTGCGCTCGCGGGCATGCTCTCGTTTTTCCTCGCCCTCCGCCTGGGCGCCACATCGACTTCGGCCCTGGTCGCGGCCTTGGCGTTCTCGCTCGGCCCGTTCTACGCGTCTCAGGTGCAACATTTGGGCATGGTGATGGGCAGCCCCTGGCTGGTGCTGTCCTGGTACGCCGTCTTCCGCGAATCAAGAGTCCGCATCCTGCTCCTCTCCCTCGCCTGGACCGGCTGCTTACTCGCCGGCTTCACCGCCTTCTTCCTCGTTACCGTCGTCTCCACCCTACTCCTCGGTTTTCTCGTTGCGCCCCGGCTCAGGCTGATCGCCGACGTTGCCGTGGCTGGCATCCTCGCCGCCGTGCTCAGCCTCGCGCAACTGGGCCTCTCGATCGAGTTACTCCAGGAAAGCATCGCCAAGTACCGAACCGACTGGATGGGATTCGGCGGAGGCATCCCTCCGGAAGCCCTGCTGACCACCCTGGTGCCAGACTATTTCCGCACCTTCGAGCCGGAGCATTTCAGCGGTCGCGCCGACCTCACCCAGATGTATCTTTTCCTTGGGTGGTCGGTCGTCGCCTTAATCGCAGTCGGCATTCGCGCTGTCCCCCGATGGCTCACCGCCCTGTGCCTTCTCTTCGCGGTTTTAATGATCGGCGAGTGGTCCCCGATCGGGCGTGTGCTCTTCTCCATGCTGCCGGGTTTTCTCCAGCGAGCCACCTACTGGTACCCCTACCTCGCACCCTTCAGCCTAGCGATGAGCCTGGCCGCGGGGTTCGGGGCGGTCTCTCTCGGGCGACTCTCTATCCTGGTGCCCATCGTCCTGGCCATCGAGTTGTTCACAATCAGCTCCCGGCGTCCCATGAATGCAGAGACGTTGGATCCCTTCCTCGCCGCCACCATTGACCCCATGTCCCACGCCGCCAGTGCCCGCCTCTTGACGGACCTGCGGACGGAAGCCGGCGACAGACGCCTCGATACCATCGCCGATAGCCCAGCCCTAGCCGCCGGCGCACCGGTATTTGGCTGGAGGACCGCCGGAGGATACGATCCCATGGCCCTCGAAGGGCTCATGCGATTACGCCAGAAGGTCGCCGGCGGGGAACGGTGGGGCGCTTTCTACCAGGTCACTAACCCCCAGGCCGTCGAGGTCGACCAGATGTCGATCGGTATCCTGACGTCCCAAGCGGCTCTACCCGACCCAGGCCGCCTTACCCCGCGGGGCGAAATCGCTGGACGCCAAGTTTACGCAAATCCGGCCGCCCTCCCCCGCTATCGGGCCAACGGATGCACCGTCGCAATAACCTCCGAAACCCGGAACCGCGTCGAGCTGCAACTGGACTGTCAGCACCCTTCCGTTCTCGAAACCTCGGAGGCTCACTTTGGAGCATGGCGAGCAACGCTGGACCAACGGGCGGTGCCGGTCGAACTCCTCCACGGCGCTTTCCGCTCCATCTCCGTCGGCCCGGGTGTTCACCAAGCGGTGTTCTACTATTCGCTCGACACGTTCTACCAATACCTAGCCGGCTCCATCGCCGGGCTGATCGCCTGGCTCGCGCTCGCGCTCTATCCCGCCTACCGCACCCACCGCTCCATCCACCGTAAATTCCGCTCCATCAAATCTCTCTGATGCGCCCGCTCCCCAATTCCATGCCCCTCCCGCGGATACACGACGTTCTCCACCGGGATGCCCCGGTCCCGTAAAGCCTGATAAATCGGTGCCGTAAAATTCATATCCAAGGCCCCAATCTGCAACATCGTCGGCGTTGTAATGTCTTTCAACTTACCCCAGTAAGAATGCCGCGCATAGTTCTCCGGCACCTCCCACGGCGTCCCCCCGAAGTAAGTCCACAACACCTCCCGCGCCCCTTCAAACAGTCCATAATACGCCGCCCAATCCACCGTCGGCGCACCCACCGATGCGCCCTTAAACCGCCTCGTCTGCGCAATCGTCGACCCCGTCAAAAACCCGCCGTAACTCCACCCCATCACCCCTAACTTGTCCGGATCCGCCACCCCCCGCCGCACTAACTCATCCAACCCCGTCATCACATCGTCGAAATCGCCCACCCCCTGCGCCAGCGTATTCTTCTTCCGAAACGCCTCGCCATAGTTCGAACTTCCTCGAAAATTCGGCGCAAATACGGCAAATCCGCTCTGCAAAAAGGCCACCGTAGGGTACGTCCGCCCATTCGGAAAAGCCGTCAACACCACGCCCGTTGGCCCGCCGTGCAACTCCACCAACACCGGCACCTTTGCCCCCTTCCGGTACCCAAACGGCAGCCACAACACGCCCTCCACCTCTAAACCATCCCCCGACTTCCACCGCACCACCTCGCTGCTCACCGCCGGCAACTCTGCCAACCCCGCAAACACCCGCGTCAACGTCCGTTCCTTCCCCCCCTCCCAAAACACAATCTCCGCCGGGTGCGCCGCATCCGTCTTCAGAAACACCGCCCGCCGCAAATCGGCGCTAAAACTCGCCGCCCCCGCCACTCCCTCCGCCAACCGCTCCCCCTTCCCGCTCGCCACGTCCACCTGCCAAAACTCATCCCGCGTCCCCACCCCCGCCGTAAAAATCAGCCGCTTCCCGTCGGCTGACCACCCGTACGCATTCCCGTTCCGAAAAACGTCCACCGGCAACCCGCGCGTCAAATACCGCACCGTCCCCCCGCCAGAGGCGACCATCCCCACCTGCCGCTCGTTGAAGTAGTTTAACGATCCGCACTGCGAATGGAATACCACCCACTTCCCGTCTGGAGAATATCCCGGCTCCCCATCCCGGCCCGGCTGTGTCACCAGCGGAGTCTCCGCCCTCGTCGCCAGGTCCACCTCCACCAAATCCACGTGGAAAATGTCCTGCGGCTTCGGCGTCAACTGCACCGCCAGCGCCGCCCGCTTTCCATCCGGCGATACGGCAAACGAAATCACATGCCGTTCCGCCCCGCTCACCTGCTTGCCCCCCACATACAGCCGCCCAAACCGCGCACTCTCCCTGTTCACCTCCGGATCCGGCGCCGCCGCGTCGTCCGTCGCCAGGTAAGCCACCTCGCGACCCACCCAAACAAACGCCGTCACCCCGTTCCCCACCAACTTCCCGCCCACCACCACCTTCCCGCCCCCCAAATACGCCAACTGCTTCCCGTCCGCCGACCATCGCGGCCGCGTGCCCTTCCCCACCGCCACCGGCTTCCCGTCCGGCAACTCCGCCCGCATAACCGTCCCGTTCAGAACGTACGCATACGCCCCGCCGTCCGGCCGCATCTGCGGGTCCGCAAGCGTCGGCAATCCTTGGAGTGCCTCCACCGTCCAGACCGCGGCGGCAACGAGACTAAGCAAGAATCTCCTTGATCGGCTTGCCGTAATCCACTTCGATCCGCTTCCGTCCTGGAATATCCAACTTCCGGGGATCCAGGCCCATTTGATGCAGCACCGTTGCATGGATATCGGTCACGTAATGCCGATTCTCCACCGCATGGAACCCAATCTCATCGGTCGCCCCATGCACCACCCCGGCCTTCACCCCGCCGCCCGCCATCCACACCGAAAACCCGAACGGATGGTGGTCCCGGCCGTTAGAAGCCTCGGCCCCCGGCGTCCGCCCAAACTCCGTCGCCCACACGACCAGCGTCTCGTCCAACAAGCCCCGCTGCTTCAAATCCTTCAGCAGCGCCGCGATTGGCTTGTCCACCTTCATCGCCAAATCGCCGTGATTCTTCTTCAAATCCTTATGCGAATCCCATGCGTTCCCCGCCCCGCCGTGATACACCTGCACGAACCGCACCCCACGCTCGGAAAGTCGACGCGCCGCCAAACACACTTGGCCAAAAGGCTTCGTCACCTCCTGGTCCAACCCGTACATCCGCTTCGTCTCTTCGCTCTCTTCCTTATCCTGAATCGCCTCGGGCACCGCCATCTGCATCCGGAACGCCAACTCGTAACTCTTGATCCGCGCCCGCAGCGCCGCATCGTGCGGATACTCCACCGCCGACATCCCGTTTAACTTTTTCAGCAGCGCAAACTCCCGCTCCTGGTCCGCTTTCGATAGCTCCTTCCCCGGCGACACAAACGGCAGCGGATCCTCCGGATTTACGTCCAGCGATACCCCCGCATGCTCCGGCCCCAAGTACCCCGACCCGTGCGTCCCGTTCCCCCCGCAGCAATCCCCCGGCGGCTCGCCCAACACCACGTACGCCGGCAAGTTCTCGTTCATCGAGCCCAACCCGTAATGCACCCAGCTCCCCAACGTCGGCAAATACCCATCGAAAATGTGCCGCCCCGTGTGGAACTGCAAAATCGCCCCATGATCATTGTCCGTCGTCCAAGCCGACCGGATCAGCGACACCTCATGCATCTGGTCGCCGATATGCGGGAACCAATCGCTCACCGCGACGCCATTCTTCCCGCGTTGCTTAAACCCCGTCTGCATCGGGTACAGCGTCAGCTTGATCTGGTGCTGCCCCGGTACAAACGCCTTCAAGTTTTCCTTCACAAACGGGTTCGTCAACGTATCCCGATGCGGCGTTTCCGATAGCTGTTTCCCAGCGTGCTTGTTCAACTCCGGCTTCGGGTCAAAGGACTCCACATGGCTCACCCCGCCGAGCATGAACAGCCAGATCACCCGCTTGGCTTTGGGCGCGAAGTGCGGCACCGCGTCCGCCACCAGCTTCTGGGGCAGCAACGTCCCCAGCGCCAAACCCGCCAGCCCCATCCCGGCGTCAGCCAAAAATATCCGCCTGCTCTTGCCGTCCGAACATAACCGTTGTGCCATAAAATCTCCTGTCACCGCACCGTTACAAAATCATTGTGGTTCAACAAAACGTGCACCAGGCTCTCGCGCCCTTTCCCCGGCCCGTTCAAGTAAGCGACCGACTCCCGCAACTCGCCGTCTTTCGGCCCTCGGCCCAACAGCCGTTCAAAGACCGCCCGCACAAACGCTTCCGGCTCGGTCACTTTCGCCAAATCCGCCTCCACCGCCCGGGCCACCACGAAGCTCAGCTTCCCGTTCGCCAGCGCCAACGCCTGCTGCGGCACAATGCTCTCGCTTCGCTGAAAACACTCAATCGGGCTCGCCGCGTCGAACGCCTTCATCAGGTCCATCTGCAAGTCCGGCGCCGTCCGGAAATACAAGCTCCGTCGAAAGATTTCATGCCCCTTGGTCTCGTCAATCTCCGGCCCGCCCATCGTTAAATCCAACTTCCCCGCCACAGCCAACGCGCTATCCCGCACCACCTCCGCCTCCATCCGCCGCACGTTCATCCGCCACAGCGACACGTTGTCCGGATCCGCCTTCATCTGCTCTGGCTCCACCGTCGAAGCCAGCCGATACGTCTTCGACGTCACCATCAACCGGTGCATCGCCTTCATATCCCAGCCCCGCTCCATGAACTCCACCGACAGCCAATCCAGCAGCGCCGGGTTCGTCGGCTCCTGCCCGCTCTTCCCAAAATTGAAAACCGTCGCCACCAGCGGAGCCCCGAAGTGACGCGCCCACATGTGGTTCATCGCCACCCGCGCCGTCAACGGGTTATCCTTCGCCGTAATCCATTTCGCCAGCGCCAACCGCCGCCCCGAACTCGTCGAGGGATACTTCGGCCCGATCGGCGTATACCCTTCCGCCGGCTCTTTCAGCGCCTTCGCCGCCGCCTCCAACCGCGTGGCCGCCCGGTCCAACTTGTTGCTCGCGAAGTCATGCCGCGCCCGGATCATCTCCGCGTCTGCCTTCAACTCGTTCGCTTTCTTCTCCAGCTTCCGAGCCTCTTCGGTTAACGCCTCCGCATTCGCCGGAACCGGCGTTTGCAACGTCGCCACGTCCGCCCGAATCCGCGCCTCCAGCGCCGGCAAATCCGCCTTGCGGAATTCGATGTCCTTCTCCGCCGCCGCGATCAACGCCGCCGCCTCCGGCTTCTCTTTCGCTTTTTTCCAATCCGCCTCGGCTTTCTCAATCGCCGACTTCGCCGCGGCGATCATGTCCCGGCCGACAAAATCCCGCGCATCGGGAAAGGTATCGGCCAGCGGCAGCGCCACCGGTTCAATCTTCAACTCCGGCTTGCCGAAAAATCGCGGAATCCCCGGCTGCATGACGGCCGAGCTATCCGGCGTCGCCTCATTGCCCCGGATGAATCGATACGTCACCGCCGCCGCGTTGGAGTCGTAGGCCCGCGGCAACCCGTCCTTCAGAACGTCCGCCTCGCCCGCTACCCGATCCGTGCGCACGTCGTGCGACTCAAAGAACGCCCGGAATTTGTAATAGTCCGTATGCGGAATCGGGTCGTACTTATGCGTGTGGCACCGCGCGCACTTCATGGTCACACCCAAAAACGAAGCCGCCGTATACTCCGCCGTATCCTGCAACCAAACGTTCCGATTGAACAGGTACCAGTTCCGAACTAGAAACCCCGTCGCCCGCGCAACGTCTGGATTTCCCGGTTCCAGTTCATCGCCCGCCAGCATCTCCTGAATCATCCGGTCGTACGGTTTGTTCTTGGCGAGGGACTCGACGGTCCAATCCCGCCACCGCCAAATGTGCCGCGCGCTGTACCGTACTTGGCCCGACTTCCGATAGCCATACCAATCCGAGTAGCGCCAAATGTCCAGCCAGTGCCGTCCCCAGCGCTCGGCGTAACGCGGACTCGCTAGCAGCGTGTCGACGACCCGCTCATAGGCCCCCGCCTTACTGTCCTCGACAAAGCTCTTCACCTCGGCCGGAGTCGGTGGCAGCCCTGTTAGGTCGATAGCGACCCGGCGCAAGAGCGTCCGCTTGTCCGCTTCGGGGACTGGCTTCACCCCCTTCTTCGCCCGTCCCGCCTCGACGAAGGCGTCAATGGAATTCCCCGCGCCTTTCGTGGGAACGCGGAACGCCCAATGTTTGGAGGCGTCACGAATCAGTTCCGCATCGGGATCGGTGACTGAGGCCCCGTAAGGCACCCCCGCCTTCACCCATTCTTCGAAAATCTGAATCTCCGCCGCGCTGAGTTTCTTCCCCTTGAACGGCATCCCCGGCTCGGTGATGTGCGCGACGACTTTATACAGCGGCGAATCAGGCGGATTCCCCAGCGTCACGACCGGCCCATGTTCGCTGCCCAGCAGCAGCGCTTCTCGCGTCGAGAGGTCCAGGCCGCCCTGCTTCACTTTCGGGTTGTGACAGCCAATGCATTTGGCGTTGACCAGCGCCACCGCCGCGCTCGGCTCCGCCTGCAGCAAGCCAATCGATCCCAACAGACCAAGGCACCAACGGAACGTCATAGCTTAAGCCTACGCCAGAACGAGGAAATCTGATCCGCCCCGTCCAGTCCCGCGAACGGCAATCTATCTACTCGAGCGTAATCGGCTATCCTACCCCCATGGTCATCGACGTCCACAGCCACTACTGGGAATACCCGCGCCACTTCTCCGACGATTTCAAAGCCCAGGCCCGCCACGCCCGCGGCGACCAGGAAGTCGACCTCACCGTCCACTACGACGCCTACCGCGCCGGCGCCACCCTCTGCGACAAAACCATCGTCTTCGGCGGCAAAGCCAAACTCTCCGGCCTCTGGGTCCCCGACGACGAAGTCGCTGCCTACGTCGCCCTCCACCCCGACCGCCTCATCGGCTTCCTCGCCCTCGACCCCACCCAGCCCAACTGGCGCGATGAACTCGCCCACGGCCATCAAACCCTTAAGCTCAAGGGCATCAAGCTCATGCCCATGTACGCCGGCTTCTACCCGCAGGACCGCCAGTTCGACGATCTCTGGGCCTACGCCACCCGCCACAGCCTCCCCGTCCTGCTCCACACCGGAACCACCTTCGTCTCCCAAGCCCCGCTCGAATTCACCCTCCCCCGCCACCTCGATGAAGTCGCCACCCGCTTCCCTGAAGTCCGCCTAATCCTCGCCCACCTCGGCCACCCTTATGAAGGCGAGTGCGTCGCCACCATCCGCAAGCACCGCCATGTCTACGCCGACTGCTCCGCCCTCCACTACCGCCCTTTTCAGAACTATCATTCGCTGATGCTCCTTCAAGAGTACGGAGTCTGGCACAAACTCCTCCTCGGCAGCGACTATCCGTTCACGACAATCGACGACTCCATTCTCGGGATGCGCCATCTCAACGACATGCTCGAAGGCACCAACCTCCCGCGCCTCAACCTCGACCGCATGGAAGAGATGTTCCACCGGGACTCCCTTTCCCTCCTCGGCATCTCTGTCTAACTTCGGGATATCCTGGGCTCGAAAGCGGTCTCGAATGCCAACCGATCCAGATTCACGAGAAAAACAGGTACCAAAGCCACCGGCGAGCGACCTCGAAACCCTGTACCGCCGAGCCTTCGCACTGTACGGCCCACTGGCGCTCTGGAACCTGCGTCCCCTCGACAAGCCCACCGCCGCCGATGCGCTGGCGATTACCCGGGCCCTTCGGACCCACGGTGGCATGGACGGCCGCCGCCTGGCCGAAGACATCGAAAGTCTGTGCCGTGCCTCTCACTAAGCTGCCAACCGCCGTTCTGCACCTGCTTGCGGCCCAACGCAGCCCTGACAGGGATACCGCGCTGAACCGGACAGGCCTCCGCTTCTCCAACGACATCGACTCGGCCGCTGATGCCGATGGCGCAGCACTGATTCGCGCTGGGCTCGAACTCTCCTGGGTGGGCAGGCAGCGGAGCGGCAAACGGACCGCCCGAGTTCAAAGTTCTGAAGAGACGATCCTTCTCGAATGGGTCGCTGACAGCGACTTTCGCTCCTTTCCAACCCAGCCCGAAGAGCTGTTCGGACACGTCTTGCACTCCGTCGACCTCGCGGACAACAAAGCCTCGGCCGCTGCGGACCGCCGCGAACCACGCGACGTCGTCGACCTGATCACCATTCATTTCCATATCCTCCATCTGGGCGCGGTCATCACCGCCGCAGTCGGACGATTTCCCGGATTAACTCCCGAGGAAATGCTCGCCGAAATCACCCGCCACAGTAGATTTACCGCCGAAGAGTTTCGCGCCCTCTCGACCGAGCACCCGCTCAGCCCTTCCGAGGTCCACCGAAACATTCGCGAGATGCTGGAAGCTGCGGAGGAGTTCATCAGCCAAATGCCAAACGAATTTGTGGGAGTCGTCTTCCTGGATGCAAAGGGAGCCGTCCTACAACAGCCCGACCCCCGCCAGCTAGCCAGTTACCATCGCCGGGAAGGTTCCCGCTACGGAATCTGGCCCACCTCCTCCGCCATCGACAGAGCCATGCTCGAAAGCTATGGTGACCGCCGCGGCGGCGAAACCCAGCCGGACTGAATCCTACTCGCCCTCTCCCTCTAACTCCGCCACCGGCGCAAACATCGCCACCGCCGCCTGCCGCAATCGCTCCGCCACGAACTCCACCTCATGCAGCGGAATCTGCCCCGTCGTCCCCGTTACCGACAACCCCGCTACAAATCTCCCCGGTGCCGAAAACACTGGCACCGCCACGCACCGCACCCCTAACTCCTCCTCCTCATCATCGATCGCCCACCCCTGCTTTCGTACCGCCGCCACCTCCTTCTGCAGCGCCTTCGGATTCGTAATCGTGTTCCTGGTATGCCGTATGTACGTCGGCTTGGCCACCAATCGCTCGAGTATGTCCGCCGGCCCCCATGCCAACAACACCTTCCCCACCCCCGTACAATGCAAGTCCATCCGCCGCCCCACATACGTATCAAACTGGATCAACCCCGGTGCCTCCGCCTTCTGAATGTAAACCCCCTGGTCCCCATCCGGCACCGCCAAATGCACCGGCCGCCGCCATTGGTCCGCCATCGCCCGCATATGCGGCATCGCCAACTGCGCAATCGATAACCCCCGCACCATCCCCTGCCCCAACCCATACGCCTTCAAGCCCAACGTGTAGTGCAGCGAGTCCTCCCGCTTCTGCACATACCCCAGCCGCTCCAGCGTCACCACAATCACATGCGTCGAACTCTTCGGAATCCCCAGCTTCCTACTAATCTCCGATATGTTCAGCCCCCGCCGCGAACCATCCAGATACTCCAGCATCGCCATCGCCCGTTCCACCGCCGTCGCCTTCGGAGCATTTGATTCTGCCATCGCTTCCAGCATACTGGACACCATGTCCTCTCTCCTCGCCGAACCCCACTCCATCGACTTCAACCGCCCCGGCACCACCCATTACCAAGTTCAGTTCCACCTCGACGGCGCCTGGGGCTACTCCCTAGTCCCCCTCACCGTCATCAACGGCACCCTCGGCCCCAACCCCCACGGTATCCTCGTCTTCGGCGGCACCCACGGCAACGAATACGAAGGCCAAATCGCCGTCAAACGCCTCTGCCAGGATCTCGACCCCGCCACCCTCCACGGCCGCGTCATCCTCATGCCCCAGCTCTCCGAAAGCGCCTGCCGCGCCAACCAACGCGTCTCCCCCTTCGACCACGTCAACATGAACCGCGCCTTCCCCGGCTCCCCCCACGGCACCCTCTCCTCCCGCATCGCCCACTTCGTCTCCTCCCAAATCTTCCCCCTCGGCCGCGTCGTCATCGACGTCCATTCCGGTGGACGCGAAGGTGCCTTCCCCCTCTGTACCTCCTTCCATCCCATCCCCGACCCCGCCCAGGCCGCCGAAATCGAAACCGTCGCCCGCCTCTTCGATACCCCGTTCCTCTTTATCTACGCCTCCACCATGGGCTCCGGCCTCCTCACCGACCACGCCGAAGCCCTCGGCAAAATCTCCATCGGCGGCGAGTTCGGCACCGGGGAAACCGCCGACCCCCTCGGCATTCGCCACGCCTACGAAGGCATCCGTAACGTCCTCCGCCACTATCAGCTCCTCGCCGAACCCGTCCAATCCATCCGCCCCCCCGGCAGCCCCCCGCCCCGTCTCGTCTCCGCCACCGATCTCAACGCCTACGTCCCCTGCCCCCGCGACGGCGTCTGGGAACCCCTCGTCGATCTCGGTGCCCCCGTCGCCGCCGGCGACCTCCTCGGCCGTCTCCACGACTTCTCCGACCACGCTGAAAAGCCCCTCGAAATCCACGCCCAGCGCTCCGGCTACCTCCTCATGACCCACCGCAGCGCCCGCCCCCTCAAAGGCCAAGCCCTCTACGTCATCGCCACAGAAACAACCCTATGAAAATCTCCAGCGTCGAACTCATCGTCCTGAAATCCCCCGGCCTCTACAACAACTCCGCCACCGCCGCCGAACCCGAAGGCCCCACCTACATGGGCCTCGTCAAAGTCACCACCGACTCTGGCCTCACCGGCTACTCCGACATCGAAACCTGCGCCTCCGTCGCCAAAGCCTGCGTCGACGCCCCCAAGTGGAGCCTCGAACCCGGCATGGAATGCTTCGACGGCCTGGCCTCTCTGCTGATCGGAGAAAATCCCCTCGAAGTCGAACGCCTCTGGTACCGCATGTACCGCGGCAGTATCTATTACGGTCGCCGCGGGGTCGCCCTCCAAGCCATCTCCGCCATTGACATCGCCCTCTGGGACATCTGCGGCAAGGCCTACGGCCAGCCCGTCCACATCCTCCTCGGCGGCAAATGGCGCAGCCGCATTCCCGCCTACGCCAGCACCCTCTTCCGCTCCACGCCCGCCGCCATGGCCGAAGCCGTCGCCACCTACACCGCCCAAGGCTTCACCGCCGTCAAATTCGGCTGGGGAGGCTTCGGCCAAAACGAACGCCGCGACGTCCCCCTCGTCGAAGCCGCCCGCACCGCCCTCGGGCCAGAACGCCACCTCCTCGTCGATACTGGCTGGTTCGTCGAACGAACCCCCAAAGAAGCCATCCGCCTCGTCGACTCCATCACCCCCTGCAACCCCTATTTCGTCGAGGAACTCCTCCACCCCGAAGACTATGACGGCTATCATAAGGTCGCCAATGCCGTCCGCGTCCCCATCGCCTGCGGCGAACAGGAAGCCACCGACTGGGGCTTCCAACAGCTCATCGAGCGAGGCGGCGTCGACATCCTCCAGCCGGATCTCACCCGCTGCGGAGGCTTCACCGTCGCCCGTAAAATCGTCCATATGGCCGAACGAGCCAACCGCCTCGTCATCCCCCACTCCTGGTCGTCGGATTTACTCACCGCCGCGTCACTCCATCTAACCGCCTTCCAGCGCCGCGCCGAGTTCGTCGAGTTCAACACCTCCCAGGGACCCCTAAGCCGCCAACTCGTCCGCAATCCCATCACCCTTGATGAAGGCCACCTCAACATCCCCACCGGCCCCGGCCTGGGAGTCGAAGTCAACGAAGACGTCATCGCGAAGTATCGCACAACCTGACCAACTTTCTGACTTGACTTTCAACTACTTTCCCCCCACACTAGTGCTATGACAATGATCAACGTCCAGGAAGCCAAAACCCATCTCTCCCGATATCTCGATCAGGCCGAAGCCGGGGAAGTGATCATCCTGTGTCGACACAACCAGCCCATTGCCGAACTCCGGGCCGTTCAGCCGGTGGCCGCCGCCAAGCCCCTGCGGGTGGCTGGTCTGCTGAAGGGTCAAGTCCATTGGGACGCCGATGCCTTCTCCCCGATGACGTTGGAAGAGGTCGCCGAATTTGACGGCACCCCCATCTTCCCGCCCACCGGTGCCGCTTGAAGCTGTTGCTCGATACCTGCGCTTTCCTCTGGTTCCAGCAGGATTCGCCGCATCTGTCGCCCATCGCCCGGGCGCATATTTTAGACCCCGCCAACGAGGTTTTTCTCAGCGCGGTGTCCGTCTGGGAGATCGCCCGCAAGTATGCGCAGGGAGGCCTCACGCTTCCCTCGCATCCCTCCACGTTAATCCCGGCCATCCGGTGGAATTCCGGAATCGATTCTCTTCCTCTCACCGAAGTCGACGCTCTCGCCGCGGAGAAGCTCCAA
>JBKJLJ010000904.1:0-4920 GCA_046597015.1 Bryobacteraceae bacterium | reverse complement strand
CGCTACCGTCGCACGTTGCTCTACCAGCAACAGGGTCTCAACGCCGCGCAGATCCGGGCCCTCGGCGGCGGAGCCACCCAGTTCACCATCAACGGCGGCAACGCTCTGGCCTCCGTCAACCAAACCGACGTCGGCCTCTTCCTCACCGATGACTGGCGCATCCGCCCCAACCTCACCTTCAGTTCCGGCATCCGTTGGGAAGACCAGACCAACATCTCCAACCACAACAATTTCGCACCGCGCATCGGCCTCACCTGGGGCGTTGACGCCAAAGGCTCCAAGGCCGCCAAAAGCGTCCTCCGCATCGGCACCGGCATCTTTTACGATCGCCTAAACGACAGCCTCACCCTGCAGAGCCTCCGCTTCAATGGAACCAACCAGGTCAACTACATCGTCCGGGATCCGGATTTCTATCCCAACGTTCCGTCGCTCTCCAGCCTCGGTCAGTTCCAAACCCAGTCGACCATCCGCAGCCTCTACGGCGATATCCGCACTCCCTACCAGATTCAAACCTCCGTCGGAATTGACCGTCAGTTGCCCAAAAACACCTCGGTCGCCGTGAACTACGTCTTCAGCCGTGGGGTCCACACCCTCCGAACACGGAACATCAACGCTCCCGTTGGAGGTGTCTATCCCTATGGACCTGTCGGCAACCTCTTCCAGTACGAATCCACCGGCTTCTCGCGCCAAAATCAGCTGATCACCAATTTCAATACCCGTTTCAGCCGCCGCATCAGCCTCTTTGGCGTATATCTTCTCGGCCAGTCCAAGAGTGATGCCGACGGCACCGGCTCCTTTCCCGCCAACAACTACGACCTTCGGAACGAATACAGCTACTCGGCCTTCGATGTTCGCCACCGCTTCATCATGGGCGGCAGCGCCACCGCGAAATGGGGCGTCTCCCTCAACCCGTTCGTCATCGCCTCCACCGGTTCTCCGTTCAATATCACCACCGGTCGCGACAACAATTTCGATACCCAGTTCAATGATCGTCCGGCCTTTTCGACGGCCGCCAGCGGCCCCGGTGTCGTCTCCACCTCGTTCGGTAACTTCCTCCTCGCGCCCGGCCCCAACGACACCATCATTCCCCGCAACTACGGTCGCGGTCCCGGTTCGTTCTCAATTAACCTCCGCGCCAGCAAAAGCTTCGGTTTCGGCAAAACGGGCGAATCAGGCATCAACGACGGTGGCATGCCGCCCGGCATGGGTGGCGGTCGTCCCGGTGGCGGCGGACCTCCTCCCGGCATGGGTGGCGGTGGCGGTCGCGGCGGTGGCCCCGGCGGCATGTTCGGCGGCGCCTCCTCCGGCAAACGCTACAACATGACCGTCTCCGTCCAAGCGCGCAATCTCCTGAACCACGTCAACCCCTCGCAGCCCGGCGGTAACCTTGGCTCGCCCCTGTTCGGCATCTCCACCCAACTCGGCGGCGGCTTCGGCCCTCGGCCCGGCGGTGGCGGTGGCCCCGGTGGTGGTGGCGGAGGCGCGGCAGCTAACCGGCTCGTCGAGCTCCAACTTCGCTTCTCCTTCTAACTCATCCCTAAATTGTGATAGGATCCCTAAAGATTTTTGGGGATCCTATCTATGAAGACTTTACTCGCTCTAGTCGGCGCATTGTCCATTTCCTCCCTCGCTTTCGCCCAGGGCCTAACCGGTTCCATCTCGGGCAACGTCAGCGACCAGTCCGGTAGCTCCATCGCTGGAGTACCCGTAAAGGTCACCAACAGCAGCACCAATCAGGTGCGTCAAGCCACCACCGAGGCCAACGGCGACTTCGTGTTTACGCAGTTGCTCCCCGGCACCTTCCGCCTGGAAGTTGCCGCCAAGGGTTTTAAACGCTACGAACAGAACGACATTATTCTGTCCGCCACGGAACGCGTCGTCCTCAAACGGGTAGAGCTCCAACTCGGCGAAATCACCCAGACCATCGAAGTCACCGCGGAAACCGCCCGCCTCCAAACCCAGTCCGCCGAACGCAGCGGTCTCATCTCGCTCGAACAAACTCAGAACGTCCCCCTCAAAGGGCGCGACTATCTCGGCTTGGTCAAGCTCCTCCCTGGCGTCATCGACACCGCCAACCGTAACGCTCCCGGCTGGAACAATCTCGGTGGCATCGTCATCAACGGCAATCGCGCCGGTACCATCAACCTCACTCTCGATGGGATCTCCTCCCTCGACACTGGCTCCATGGGCGGCCCTTATCTCGCCCCCTCCGTCGATGCCGTCGCCGAAGTGAAAGTACTCCTCACCAACTATCAAGCCGAATACGGGCGCTCCTCCGGCGGCACCATCAACACCATCATCAAGTCCGGAACCAAAGAATTTCACGGCGGTGCTTACTACTTCGTGCGTAACGAAGCCCTCAACGCCAACGAGTTCTTCCGCAATCGTGACGGCCTCAAAAGGCCCCAGTACCGCTTCAACTATCCCGGCTACTTCATCGGCGGCCCCGTCACCATTGGCAAATTCAATAAGAACCGCGACAAGCTCTTCTTCTTCTGGTCGCAGGAGTTCCTGCCCCGCAAATACCCCACCTCCCTCCAACGCCGCACCTTCCCCACCGCCGGCGAGCGTATCGGCGACTACTCCGATTCCCGAGATCAAAACAACGCTCTCATCCCCATCTGGGACCCCCTCAACAATCGCGTCCCCTTTCCCGGCAATCGCGTCCCCACCAATCGCATCGATCGCAACGGCCAGGCCCTTCTCAATATCTTCCCCTTGCCGAACAACCCAGACCCCTCCCGGGCCTTCAACTCGCTGATCCAGGCCACCGTCGATCAGCCCCGCCGCGACTCCATCCTCCGCGTCGACTACAACATCGGCAACAAAACCCAATTCTACTGGCGCGGCATCAACGACTACGAAGCCTTCAAAGGCGAATTCGATTTCGTCCTTGCCTCGTCCAGTTGGCCCCAACTCCCAATTAATTACCAGATCCGCTCCGCCGGCATGGTCTCCACGTTAATCCACACCTTCTCGCCCACCCTGGTCAATGAGTTCACCTTCGGCGTCAATCGCGCCAAGCAAACCGTCGATCCTCTCACCGACGCCGGCCTCGCCCGCAACGTACGCGCTAACGTCACCCCCAACCTGCCCCAGTTCTTCCCCCAGGCCAACGCGCGCAATCTCATCCCCCAAGCCAACTTCGGCGGCGTCCCCAACGCCGGCGTCCTCAACATCGAACAACGCTTCCCGTTCTTTGGTACCAACAACATTTGGAACTGGTCCAACAACCTCTCCAAAATCTATAGCGGCCACAACATCAAGGCTGGCATCTATGTTGAACGCACCACCCGCAACGCCGCCCGCGGCTCTGCCTTCAACGGCACGTTCAACTTTAATCGCGACATAAACAATCCGTTCGATACCAACTATGCGTATTCGAACGCCCTCCTGGGCACCGTGCAAAGCTACACCGAAGCCAACAACAAGCCCGACGGCCACGCCCGCTACCTCAACGTCGAATGGTTCATTCAAGACGCCTGGAAAGTCACCCGCCGCTTCACCATCGACGCCGGCCTCCGCTTCTATTACATCCAGCCCACCTGGAGCGCCGGCGACCAACTTGCCGCTTTCGATCTGGCCGGTTACGATCGCACGAAACAACCTGCACTCATTCAACCCTTCCGCAACGCGGCTGGCGCTCGCGTCGGGCGCGACCCGGTCACCGGCCAGGAACTCTCCCCGGCTTCCATCGGCCAGTTCGCCTCCGGCGTCGCCCCGTTCCAGGGCATGACCGTTTACAACGAGCACCTGCAGAACACCCCCGGCATCCAAGTCGCCCCTCGCCTCGGTTTCGCCTGGGACGTCTTCGGCACCGCTCGCACCGCCATCCGTGGAGGCGTCGGCGTCTTCTACGACCGGTTCAACGACGACCAGGTCCTGATCCATCGCGAACTCCCGCCCAACACGGTCACACGGCAAGCGTTCAACACCACCATCGCCGACCTACTCGCCAGCCCCTTCCGCGTGAGCCCTCCCGGAGTCACTTCCATCCAGCGCGACTTCCGCCCGCCCACGGTCTATAACTGGAGCTTCGGCATCCAGCAGAACGTCGGCTTCGGTACCGTCCTCGATGTCGCTTATGTCGGCAACGTCGGCCGCCGCCTCATGCAGCGCCGCAGTCTCAATGCCTTACCCTACGGCACCCGCTTCCTCCCCGGTTCGATCGACTCCACCTCCGGCAGCCCGCTTCCGGATAACTTCCTCCGGCCCAACCCCGGCTACGCCGACATCCAGTACATCGAGCTCGCCGGCAGCTCCAACTACCACTCCCTCCAAAGCCAGATCAACAAGCGCTTCTCAAAGGGCCTCCAGTTCGGTGCCTCCTGGACCTGGTCGAAGGCGATGACCATCGTCAACGGCAACGGCGACGCGGTCAACCCCTATCTCAACTATCGCGTCCGCAACTACGGCAAAGCCAGCTTCGACCGCACGCACAACTTCGTCCTCAACTATCTCTACGACGTACCCAAACTTTCGAACGTTTGGAAGAACGCGGTGTCGAAGGGGGTCTTCGATAATTGGCAGGTCTCCGGCCTCACGACGTTCACGAGTGGCGCGCCGCTCGGCATCGGCTACTCCCTTGTCAGCGGTGCCGACGTGGTCGGCGCTTCCGGAGCGGGCATCGATAGCCGCATCAACGTGCTCTCGAACCCCGTCCTCCCGAAAGGCGACCGGACTGAGCTCCGCCACTTTGACACGAGCGCCTTCGCCCCGCCCACCCGCGCCGAATTCGGTATCGGCAACGCGCCAAAAGATGTTCTCCGCGGACCCGGCATCAACGCCTTCGATGTCTCCGTCTTCAAAAATATCCCCTTCGACCCCGAAGGCAAGCGCCGCCTCCAACTCCGCTTCGAATTCTACAATTTCTTCAACCACGCCAGCTTCCAGGGCGTCGACACCACTGCTCGATTTGAC
>JBKJLJ010000747.1:0-2658 GCA_046597015.1 Bryobacteraceae bacterium | reverse complement strand
GGCTTCGATATCGAGGATGTCGTCCACGATCTGGAAGGCGAGGCCGACGTGTTCGCCGTAGGCGGTGAGGGCGGCGAGTTGGTCCGGGGTGGCGGCGGCGTAGATGGCGCCCATGCGGAGGGAGCAACGGAGGAGGGCACCGGTTTTAGCGCGGTGGATCTGTTCGAGAAGTTCGGCGGTGGGGGTTTGGCGTTCGCCTTCAATGTCGTGGACTTGCCCGCCGATCATGCCGCCGACGGTGCCGGAGGAGGAGGCGAGCTCGGCGACGAGGAGGCCGCCGTGGGGAAGCCGGCCGAGGACTTCGAAAGCCAGCGTGAGCAGCGAATCGCCGGCGAGGATGGCCATGGCTTCGCCGAAGACCTTGTGATTGGTGGGACGGCCGCGGCGGAGATCGTCGTTGTCGAGCGCGGGGAGATCGTCGTGAATCAGGGAGTAGGTGTGGATCATTTCGAGGGTGCAGGCGGCATCCTCGATCCCTTCGCGGTTGCTGCCGATGGCTTCAAATGCGGCCATACAGAGCACAGGGCGAACTCGCTTGCCGCCGGCGAAGAGGCTGTAGCGCATGGCGCGATGGATGGTGTGGGGCGGGGTGGTTTCGCTGGGGACCCAGCGTTCGAGAGCCGCGTCGCAGCGTTGGGCCTGGCGGGCCAGATAGGCTTTCAAGTCCATGCGCGGTTAGTTGCCTTCGAAGGGTTCGGCCTTGATTTGGCCATTCTTTCTGAGAAGGATCTCGACGCGGGTTTCGGCTTCTTCGAGTTGCAGGCGGCAGCGGTCGCTGAGGCCAACACCCTTTTCAAAGAGGGCGATGGCTTGTTCGAGGGGCAGGTCGCCGTTTTCGAGTTCCTTGACAACGGTTTCGAGTTCCGTCAGGCCGGCCTCAAAGGACGGGGGCTTTTCATCGGGCATGGTTTAATTGTAACGGCTCGACGCCTAGGGACTGGGCGGCTTCGGCGAGTGCGGCGAGGTCGGGGTCAGAGAACGGGATGCCGTGAGCGCGCCGATCGAGTTCGATACGGATTTCGGGGTCACCGGCGACGAGGACTTCGTCATAGCCGGCGGCGGGGGCAGAGCTGCGCAGTTCGGCGACGAGGCGGGCCATACGGGCTTCAAACTCTTCGGCGGGGAGGAAGCGGCGGACGTCGATGGCGAGGAAGAAGTGGCTGACCGAGAGGGGCTTTTCGGTAAAGCGGATGCCGCCGATTTCAGCGCCCATGGCTCCGCCGGAGAGGACGGAGGTGAGGATTTCAACCATGACGGCGAGACCGGTACCTTTGTACCCGCCGAGGGGGGCAACGAGGCCGTTGTAAGCTTCCTTGGTATCGGTGGTGGGGCGGCCGTCTTTGTCGGCGGCCCAGCCGGCGGGGATGGAGGGTTCGTTGTTCTGGAACGCTTTGAAGATGCGATTGGCGGCGACGGTGGTGGTGGCCATGTCGAGCAGGAAGCTATCTTCGTAAGGGCCGGGGACGGCCATGCAAATGGGGTTGGTGCCGAAGCGCGGTTCCTTGGATTGCCAGGGGGCGACTATGGTGGAAGCGTTGCAAAAGGCGATGCCGATGTGCCCCGCGTCGGCCATGCGGCGGGCCCAGAAGGCGGCGGCGCCGAAGTGGTTGGCGCGGCGGGCGGTGACGACGCCGACGCCGTGAGTGGAGGCCAAGCGATTGGCGATGGCGCAGCATTCGGCAGAGGTGGCGGCACCGAGGCCGAAGGCGGCATCGTAGGCGCAGATGGCGGCAAATTCGTGGAGGGGTTCGCCGACGGAGGTGGGAATGATGAGGCCGTGGCGGATGTGGTCGAGGTAATAGAGCAGGAGACGAATGCCGTGGGAGTCGACGCCGCGGAGGTTGCCGAAGACGAGATTCCGGGCGACCTCGCGGGCGTAGGGCAAGGGGGTGCCGGCGGCTTCCAGGAGCGCGATGCCGAAGCGTTCGAGCTCCTGATGCGTTACTGTTTGACCCATTTTTTGACGTCGGGATGGAGGAGGCGTTGGACTTCGGATTTTTCGAGATCGGCTTTGGTCACGACGCGGGCGGAGAGGTCGATGCGCTTGGGCGGGGTGAGGCCATTGAGCTTGTCGACGAGGGTTTTGACGGCGTCGTGGCCCATGCGGACGGGGTCTTGCACGACCATGGCGTCGATGACGCCGGCTTTGAGATCTTCGATCATGCCATCGCTGGAATCGAAGGCTAAAAGGTGGACCTTGCCCCCGAGGCCGCGGGACTTGATGGCGAGGGCGGCACCGACGCTAGACGGTTCGGAGGAGCCGAACATGCCATTGAGCTTCGGGTGGGCGGTAAGGATGTTTTCGGCGGCGGCCATGGACTTGGAGCGGTCGGACTGGCCGTACTGCGAGGCGACGATTTGGATGCCGGGGAACTCGGCTTTGAGCGAGTCGGCGAAGCCCTTTTCGCGGTCCATAGTGGAGGTGCTGCCGGCGGCATGGAGAATGATGGCGACTTCGCCTTTGCCATCAAGGATGCGGCCGAGAGTGCGGGCGGCGAGTTGGCCGGCTTCGTAGTTATTGGTGGCGAGGAAGCTCATGTAGTTGTCGCCGTCGACGCCGGAATCGAAGATAGTGACGGGGATGCCCGCGGCGGCGGCGCGGTCGAGAGAGCTGAGGAGGATTTTGCGTTCGGTGGCGGCGACGGCGATGCCATCGAC
>JBKJLJ010000661.1:0-2570 GCA_046597015.1 Bryobacteraceae bacterium | reverse complement strand
TCGTCGATTTGTTCGGGGGTCACGCCCGCGTCGGCGAGACAGGCGCGGCACGGCGCGAGGGTACGGTCGATGATGGGGGTGATGAGTTTTTCGAACACGTCGCGCGGGAAGCTGCGGCGGTATTCGAGGCCTTTATAGTCGAGGGCGATGGTGGCGGCGGGAAGGGTGGAGAGTTCGTGCTTGGCAGTAATGACGGCGCGTCGGAGGCGTTGCACTGCTTCGTGGTCCGTGCTGAGATCGCGGCCCCATTCGGCGGCGGCGTCTTCGAGAGCGATGCGGAGCAGGAGGTTGTCGATGTCATCGCCGCCAAGGTGGGTATCGCCATTGGTCGCAAGTACTTCGAAGAGTCCCTCTTCGAGCTTTAGGATCGAAATATCGAAGGTGCCGCCGCCAAAATCGTAGACGGCGATGGTGCCGTTGCGGCGTTTGTCGAGACCATAGGCGAGGGCGGCGGCGGTGGGTTCGTTGACCAGGCGGAGGACTTCGAGACCGGCGATGCGGCCGGCGTCTTTGGTGGCTTGGCGTTGGGCGTCGTTGAAGTAGGCAGGGACGGTAATGACGGCCTGGGTGATCGTCTCGCCGAGGAAGGCTTCGGCGTTCTGCTTCAATTGGCGGAGGACGTAGGCGCTGATCTCCGGCGGAGTTAATTGGCGGCCACCGACGGCGAGGCGAATGACGGACTCGCTACCTTCGGCCATAGCGAAGGGCAGAAGGGCGAGTTCGCCGGCCACGTCGGCCGCGCCGCGACCCATCAACCGTTTGGCGGAGTAGACGGTGTTGACGGGATCGGTGAGCAGGGCTTCCTGGGCCTCGGCTCCAACGACCGGTTCTCCGGTGGGGGGAAAGTGGACGACGCTGGGGACGATGGGAGCGCCGTTAGTACCCGGGATGACGTGAGGAGCCGTGAGGTCGAGGTAGGCGACCAGGGAGTTGGTGGTTCCGAGGTCGATGCCGACGACGCGGGGCGGGGTATCCGGCGTATCGCCGAAATCGATTTGGAAGACAGACATGAAATTTTAGGATAAAGCTTGCTGGGCGTCGCGCACCAGATTATCAATGTAGCGCCGGCGGTTGAGCAAAGACCGCAGGGCCTCGAGATGGGACTCCGCAGGGGCACCGTCGTACGCGGCAAAGAGCCGATCGCGTTCCGTATCGAGTGTTTGGCGGAGGGCGATAAAATTTTCGAGAGCGGCCGCTACCTGTTTTTTCGCGCTGGAATCGCCTTCGCGGGCCTCTTCCAGAGCCATGTTGAGTTCAAAGACCTCTTCGAGCAGTTCGGCGGGGACCGGGTTTGCGCGGCTGTCGCCGGTGTCGAGACCTTTCAGCTTTAGGAAGTACTCGGCACGGGAGACGGGATCGCGGAAGACGCGCCAGGCATCGTTCAAAAGGCTCGTGAAATCCAGGGCATAACGCTGTTCGTCAGCCGAGGCACGGGCAAAGCGGTCGGGGTGGTGCTGTTTGCTCAAAACGTAAAATTGGCGCTGGAGCTCCGGGAGGTCCAACGCCAATTGCGGGCTGATGCCGAAGACGGCGAAATAGTCAGCCGGAAGGGGGGTCATGCGGTGAAGGAGGTGCCACAGCCGCACGCTTTTTTGGCGTTCGGGTTGTGGAACTCAAAACCCGACTGCATGATGCTCTCCTGGTAGTCGAGGGTCATGCCGTCGAGAAAGATGAAGCTCTTGGGGTCGACGAAAACTTGCACCCCATCGTAATCAAAAACCTTATCGGTGGGGCGCGGTTTGGTGTCAAACTTGAACTGATAGCTGAGCCCGGAGCAGCCGCCACCGAGCACGCCGAGCCGAAGCCCGCCCTGCACGCCCTGTTTCTCAAAGGCCTGGCGAATTTTACTAACTGCTTTAGGGGTAACTTCAATCATCTTAGTGAGCCTGAGCGAGGACGTTTACATCGGCGCCCTGTTTGATTTTGTAGTCGGAGATGGCGGCCTTGATGGCATCTTCGGCCAAAACCGAGCAGTGAATCTTCACGGGAGGCAGCGCAAGTTCGTTGACAATATCGGTGTTTTTGATGGCTAGAGCCTCGTCAACCGTCTTACCCTTGAGCCATTCGGTGGCGAGGGACGAACTGGCGATGGCCGAGCCGCAGCCGAAGGTTTTAAATTTGGCGTCGTCGATGATTCCGGTCAAGGGATTCACTTTGATCTGGAGCTTCATGACGTCGCCGCATTCGGGGGCGCCCACCATGCCGGTGCCGACGGCGGCGTCGGACTTATCCATCGACCCAACGTTGCGCGGGTGATTGTAATGATCGAGTACTTTGTCAGAATATGCCATTTAATTCTCCTTAACCTAGTGAGCAGTCCATTGGACTTTGCTGAGATCGATGCCTTCTTTCACCATTTCATAGAGGGGTGAAAGTTCGCGTAATTTCTTGACGACCGAAATGAGTTTGTCGGCCACGTAGTCGACTTCAGCGTCGGTGTTAAAGCGGCCGAGGCCGAAGCGGATGGAGGTGTGAGCCATGTCGTCGCCGAGTCCGAGCGCTTTGAGGACGTAGCTGGGCTCGAGGGTGGCGGACGTGCAGGCTGAACCCGAACTGACGGCGATATCGTT
>JBKJLJ010000650.1:0-2808 GCA_046597015.1 Bryobacteraceae bacterium | reverse complement strand
GGAGGGGGATGGGGCCGGTGGCGGTGGGGGCGCAGGCGGTGAGGGTGGGGTTTGCGTTGAGGGGGAGCACCCAAGGTTCGGCGGCGGGACCTTCGTTGGGGGAGAGGACGCCGGAGAGGGCGGCGGAGCCATCGGGGAGGAGGCCGGTGGAGAGAAAAAGGCCGTGATCGCGGTCCGGGAAGCCGGGGACGGGGAGGGGTTGGGCGAAGGGGAGGGAGACGGGTTCGCTCTTCCAGACCTCGGCGGCGCGGTTCATGTAAAAAAGAGTAAGGTTAGAGCCGCTGATGACGCTGAGCCAACCCTGGTCAGTGGGGGTGCCTTCGCGGGGCTTGGCAGAAAGGGCGAGTTTGCTGCCGATGGGGGTTTTGCCGAAGGCGTTGCCGGAGCGTTGGGCGGAGCGGTGGTTGTTGAGGGCCGAAAGGCGGACGAGGATTTCGGGGTCGCCGCCTTCGAGCGGTGCGGCGAGCCAGGCGAGGACGGAGGTTTCGTGGCTTTGATCTTCGTAAGAGAGGACGGCTTCCTGGACGTCGGCATCGACGACCGAGAAGGGGACAGGGGCGGAATCGACGGCTTCCTGCGTATCGGGATTGAGGACGTGGTGAAGAACGAGGGTGTAGTCGCCTTTGGGAAGGGGTTGGGTGAAGCTCCAGAGGTCTAGCCAGGATTTGACGGTTCCGGCCGGGGGAACGGAGACGAGTTGGGGAGGTTCGGGGTTGGGTTCGCCCATTTCGGAACCGAAGCGGGCGTAGAGATCAGAGATCGTCAACTCGAGAAGCCTTTCGCCGGCCGCATTGAAGACGCGATAGACCGGTGTCCAGCGGTTGGAGTCGAAGTCCGGTAGATTGGCTGTTTCGGTGGCAGTGTTAGTGAGGACTAAGTCAAAGAGAGCACTCTGTTCGGGGAAGAGGGCTCCTCCCTGGACGCGGGGAGTTACTGTGACAGTTACCTTGGGACTATCGGGCATGGGTAGGGCTCCTAGAATACATCTGGATGATCCCAGTTACAGGGTAAGACGTCTTCTTTCCAACCGCGAATTTTGGCGAGGCATTTGGGGCAGAGATGATTCCTTGGATTCGTCGCGATGGTGATGGTTGCACCGGTGGCTGCGGCCTTCCGGGGCACGGTGAATGTGCCAGCGTTGTAGCCCATCAGGCAGTTCGGGTATTTGTGATCGTGGTGCTTCCAAGCGAAGTTGGTCGCGCTGCCGGCGGCGAAGTGGGCGAGGAGCAGGGAGTGGCCCATTTCGTGTTCGAAGGTGGTGTCTTGGGCCTCCAAGGAGAAGAAGAACGCTTGGCCGTTGCCCCGGCAATAGCCGCCGATGCCGAGGTTTTTGGCATCGGCCGCGACTCCGGACATTCCGTACCACACGTTGCTCCAGAAGAGCTTGGGCCAGCGGAGGACACGCATGGAAGTGGGTGGATCCAACTGAGGGATGAGCGTATCCATGTATTCGTTGGCGAGTTTCTTGCACACACCTTTGACCCAGGCGTGGTATTCGGACTTAGTGCCGGGATATAGAGGGATGGCAGGTGCCCCGGCGAGCGCGGTGTCGCCGGCAGTGTCGGTATTCGCTGTGTCGTAGTCCTGGATTTTTTGTCCAATGGTGTTTCCCGCTGCTCGCGAATCGGATCCTTTGGGGAAGGTGTTGATATGCTTAGCGGCTAGGTTTTTGCGGTTTGCTGCGATGCCGGGTGGTAGTTGCTTCCGGTAGTGGTCCCAGCGGACGAATTCATTCGTGATTTTGCTATCGTCAGCGATGTTATAGAAGCCTTCCGTGGTACTTTTGCCGTTGAAGTAGCCGCGGTAGGTGGCGAGATTGACGTTTTGGTGGACCTCTTGATTTGGCAACGCAATGGTTGCATCCGCCTTGAGCGCGACCCATTCGTTGAAGCCCTTTTCGGCCGCCGCATTGAGCGCAATAAAGTTCATTTTCCGCCCCGCGGCAGGGTGGGCGCGTCCCGCGGCGTCAGGATCGACTTCGCCAACTCCGGCCGCCAATCCACCAGATGCTAGGGGAGACGGGAGGCGCCAGGATCCGCTGAGGGTGAGCAGTCGCCAGACGGTCATGACGCCGCTGCGTCCCTTGGTATGCCATTCGACGGGGCGCTGGTCGGCGGAACCGAGATCGCGGTCGTAGGCGCATGGCTTGAGCCGGGCCTCGACGACGTACTTATCACCACCGATATAGGAAGGGGAGAAGATGACCCCGGCGAGGCCTTTCTGGTCGCCGTCGACGGTAGAAGCCTGGGAGACGACGCGCTCTCGTTTGGCGAGATCGGTGATCTTGTCGGGATCGAGGTTGATGGTTTTTTGGGCCGTGTAGGGGAACTGGCCGGCGAGAGTTCCGGAGAAATCCTTGCGGAGGGTGCCCACTAAGTCGTCGGTCGGTACGATGCCGCGGATACCGCCGTAATGCTTGGGGCAGTTGTCGCCCGGGGTGTTGCTGACCCAAAAGTCGACGGCAGGATGACTTAAGCCGGCGTTGGGCTTCCGGACGATCCAGACTTCGTCTTTATCCCGAGTTAGTCCTTTGCGGAATTTGATTTTCTTGTTACTGATCTCGGCGTAGTCGCGTTTGATCCGTTTGGAGTTATCGGTGGTGGCTTCGTCGTCGCGCTCCATGCGGACGCCGTTGAGAAAGACGGTAAGTTCCTTTTCGGATTTGACGAAGGCTACTTCGGTATCGCCAACTTCTTCCTGACCGTCTGAGCTGATTTCGAAGCGTTCCTGCCAGTAGGTGACTACGGCTTTGCCTCCATTCTGATAGGGGTCGTCGTGGGTGCCCCGTTTTACCTGCCACGCAGCTTT
>JBKJLJ010000388.1:0-2926 GCA_046597015.1 Bryobacteraceae bacterium | reverse complement strand
ATGCCATCCATCTCTTTAATGTTGTCGTAGAGTTGGGCCCAGTCGCGACGCACCTCGGGGGTATCGGGGTGGTAGGCGGGCACGCGGAGTTCGGCGGGGTCGTGCTTCACGGGCCGTTCGCGGGGCCAATTTTGGCTTTCGTGGGTAACGAGAATATTAAAGACGGAGAAGAAGGGCTGGCCGGGCTTTCGCTTGCGCCAGTGGGCTTTGCCGCTGGATTCGTTCCAGACGGCACCGGTCAGGTCCAGGTTATAGTCTTCCTTCGAATTGTTTGAGGTGTAGTAGCCGGCGGCCTGCAAGATTTGAGGGAACATCGCCTGGCCGGCTCCCATTTTCGTAAACGAGCGCATATGTTCGGCACCGAGGGAGGGCGGGAACATGCCGGAGATGATCGTCGTGCGGGCCGGAGCGCAGACGGGGGCATTGGACCAGCAGCAGGTGTACCGGAGGCTCTTGGCGGCGAGCGCATCGAGGCGGGGCGATTCGGCGTACTTGTCGCCGAAGCAGCCCAGGTTCGAGCTCATGTCTTCGCAGGTGACCCAGAGAATGTTCGGCCGATCGGGCTTTTGAGCGGTGACGACGGAGGCCGCCGCGAGAGTGGAGAGGAATTGCCGACGATGCATCTCTGCCGTTTGTATCATAAGGCGTACCCCCGAGTGCGAAACGCCATTCAGTAGTCTTACACTGGTGGATTATAATCATCGTGTAGTTCTGCGCCCAAGGAGCCTTGAGTGAGCCAAAATCCAGCCCAGCGTGACGCCCACCTTAGTGAGCTCCGGCGATTTGATGCCAATCTGCGTGATGCCAAGTCCCTCGACGAACTGAAGCCGATCTACTATCGGCTTGAAGAGTTGACGCAAGCGTATCCGTCCGACGCGACGATGCAAGCGACGATTTCTGAAGTGCGGACCAAAATGGTGGCTTGTGGGCAGCGGTTGATGGAGATGCAGAACACGGCTGAACGCGAGGCCGCGGCGAGAAATCCGATGGGGGCGTTTGCGCCTCCGGTGGCGCAGCCAACGCAAGTATTTCAGAGCGCCTCGGCCCCGAGTTATCCGCCTCCGCCGCAATCGCCGCCGACGGCGGTCCTGCCCCCGCCGTCGCCAAAGCCAGTGCCCGGCCCTTTTAACTGGAAACGCGCTGTGGCCGTGGGCGGGGTCGTTGGTCTATTGATCGGCGCGGCGGGTTTCTATACGTTACTGAGCAGCAAGAAAAAGGCGGCGCAGCAGAAAGAGGTCGCCGCCGGTTCGGCTTCCGTGGCGATCAAAACGCAACCGTCAGGGGCTTCGGTGCGCGTCAATGGTGAGGTGAAGTGCACGTCGGATTGCAATATCGAACTGCCCACTGGAACTTATGAGGTGCAGGCGGTACTGCCCGGTTATGAGTCGGCGTCGAGTTCCGTGAATGTGGTCGGCGGCACCCCGGGACAAGTGACCTTGTCGCTGACGCCGATGGGTCTTTCGGTTCGGTTGTTTACGGATCTGCAGGCGGGAAAGGTGACGCTCGACGGCAACCCGCTCGGTGATTTGCAGGACGGGCAACTGGTGCTCGACCGGGTTTCTCCGGGCAAGCATTCCGTGAAAGTCGTCAATCCGACGACGGAAGCGTCGTTTGAGTTTGAGTCGCAACTGGGCCAGGCACCGGTCATTAACGGGCCCGTCGTAGCCAGGAACGTGCTGGCGATTTTGGTGGCCAATGCTGGGAAAACGGCGAAGGTTCATGCCTCGGCGAATGTGAAAGTTCAGGTGGATGGTGCCCCGGCGGGTGATGCCGGCGCCGCCGGGCTCGATTTGAATAACCTGGCGTCAGGCGACCGGGAACTGTCGGTGAACGACGGAACGGCGGAGCGGAAGCTGTTGGTTTCGGTGGGGGCACAACCGACGCTGACGGCTTACCTTAAGCTTGCGGATGCAAATTTTGGCAGCATTTTCGTGAATACCGGCACGCTGGACGACGTCACTATTTTCTTGAACAACACGGAACTGAAGCGCAAGACGAAGGGAGGGCAGATGCGTTTGCTTGGCCTGCCGGTACGGCAATATATTGTTCGAGTGGTCAAAGAAGGCTACACCGCCGACGCGGCGAAGCCGGTCGTGATCACCAAGGGTCAGGAGACGCGGGTTGAATTTACCTTGAAGGCAATTCCGAAGCTGGCCACCCTGCGGATCAGCGGCGCCGTGGCGGGCTTGGCCGTCATGTTAGATGGACAAGGGCTCGGGGTGACGGGTGCCGACGGGACGTTTGTATCCACGAACGTAACACCCGGAGAACATACGGTGGAACTTCGCCGGGAGAAGTTTGGCCCCAAGCGTAATCCCCGGCAGTTCCGCGCCGGAGAGACGGTGGAGCTGAATGGGGCGGATGTCGTTCTGGTGGCGGCGTCTTCCTCTTTGCGCGTGAATGTGAAGCCGGCCAGCGCGCAGATTTTCTACCGGAAGTCGGACGAGACCCAGTTGCGACAAGCGACGGGTGCGCAACTGGCGCTGGGTGAAGGAATTTGGGTGGTTACCGCCAAAGCGCCGAACTTCGTGGACGGGACAGCCACCGTGCAACTTGGCGCCGGCGAAGCGAAGACGATTGAACTGGCTTTAAAGGATGCGCCCAAGGTTGTGGTGGCGACCAAGAAAGCCGGCACGATGATGGAATGGGAGCAGCCCGGGGAATGGTTGCCGCAGGAAGGCTGGAGTGGGCACAAGGGCGGTGGGTTCGTTCTATATGGGATTACCCCGGTGAACGGCACCTTTACTTTCAACATGGCGCTTCTGAAAGGCAAGCGGCTACAGTGGTTTGCCGGCTATACCGACGCGAAGAACCACGTCCTGTATCAGCTCGATAAGAAGAGCTTGATCCGGCGGGATGTCGTGAATGGGAAGTCGAGCCAGGTGCAATTCCCCCACGACCTGGAGAAGCAGGATAGTTACACGAT
>JBKJLJ010000361.1:0-5123 GCA_046597015.1 Bryobacteraceae bacterium | reverse complement strand
ACGAGAACAATACCGCTCACGAGCACCCCGATCCGAATCGTTCGATCCAGGCTCTGCCTGCCGTTGCTCGCAATGTCATACAGTTCGGGACGACGCCGATCGTAGCGAATCCCGATGTAGCCGGACGTTTGGACCCCCATGGCCGTGGACCCGCGCAAGATCGACGTACCGGTGTGCAGAGTTCCCTGCTCATCGAGATACTCAAAGTGCACCCACAGCCCGTCCTTGTGCACCCCTGTTTGCCGCACTCTCGCTCGGACTACATCCCCGTGCTCTTCCAGGTCAGATGCGTTTTGCGTCAAAAAAAAGCCCGCTAGCAGAAGAGTCACCCCGATCGAAATCGGCGCCAAAAAGCCAATTAGCAATAAGCGAAGCGAAAGCTGCCAGTAACCCCACATTCCTAGGATTCATTTTCGCATGCCGCAAGGGGCCGTAATACTTGTTTTACGAAGAATGCACCCTCACTACTCTCCCCGGCCATTTGCACCCCCTGCGCTTAGCTCTGCGCCACGCTCAGCAACAGCAGGCGATCCTGGTAGGCCGCCCCGTTGAACGCATCCACCGCTTGTTCGGCTTCGGCTAACGTTGCGAAATCCGCGAAGCCAACTCCTCGGGAGTCGCCCGTCAACCGCTGGCGAACAATCGCTACGGCCGTCGGAGCAAAGCCTTGGTCGATGAACCACGTCTGCATCTCAGATTTGGTGGATTGAAAAGGGATATTCCCGATAAAAGTTTTTTCAGAACGTGGCGTTTGGCACCCGCAGGAGTTTTATGCCTTCGCGCGAGCGGGTGAACCTCGGAACCGCGATGCGAGATCCGGCGCCCTCCCCTCGCGGCGGAGCCCGATGTATGTCTGGTGTCCGCTGAACCCCCGAAATTGCGCGGTTTACAGAACTTTAAAGATAGAACGCCTTACTGGGGTTCGACGCGACCACGAGCGCGATGGGGTCGATGGTTGATTCGGGGGCGCGCCTATTTCACGAAGAGTGCACTGCACTACTCTCACCGGCCATCTGCACCGCTGGCCCTTCGCTCCGCGCAACGCTCAGCACCAGCAACCGGCCCTGGTAGTCCCCCCCGTTCAAGGAGACCACTGCTCGTTCGGCTTCCCCAGCCGTCTCGAAATCAGCAAACCCAAATCCGCGGGAGTCCCCTGTCAGGCGATGGCGAACAATCGCTACCGCTGTCGGGGCAAAGCCCTGATCGTTGAACCAAGTCAACAGATCAGGTTCGGTCGATTGAAAAGGGATGTTCCCAATAAAAAGCTTCTTCATAACGAGTCGTGAGCATCCGCAAAGGGTAGCTAAAGATACGTTAATGAAAAAATACTAACGACGCAAGTAAATTTCTAGGCGAGCCCTTTATTTGGGCGCCTCTTCCTGGCGTTCAAACACCACCGATTGCTCCATCGTCCCTTGCGGAGCATCAATTTTCCGCTGCAGGGTCATCGTCTTCTTATCCTCGGACAAAGTCACCCGGTCGTTAAGTTCCACCTCGGTCCCGTTGAAATTGAGTTTACTCTTCACGACCAATACATCGCCTTCCCATTTGGAAACGGACTTCAACTCATTGCCCCGCATCTCGCTTTTTGTCTCTTTGCCATCGGTGGCGAGGTTCATGATCGCCTTCCATTCGCCCCGTTCGGAAACCTGAGCCTCCTCGATTTTGATGACTGGCTCTTTATGGTCAATCACCCGGGTGTACTTATCGGGACTTGGAAACGGGCCAAAGCTACTTTTGGAAACGTTCGCCTTCCAGGAGCCAGAAAAATCGGGAGCGGACCAAGCCGCCAGGGTAAAAGCGAGTAATGCCAATACAAATCTCATAGCCGAAGTATATCGTAAGCCACCTTCAAACTTTCGTTACGAATGCCGATGAGCCCCCTATACAATGCCCACCAATCTTGAAAATTGGACGTCGGTGATGGCTGGTTGCGCCGCCAGTGTCGCGCGCCAATTAGATAGTTGGATCGGCCTCTCCCATCCGCCCGATCTTTTCGACTACCTTTCCACCACCATCCAACAGGTTCACAGCGAGCAGGCCGACTTCCTGGTGGAATCCCATGTCGTCTCCCGTGCGCTGCTCGATCCGGAAGCCTTGTCCGAAGACCAAGCCAAGATGCTCCTCGGTCTCACGATGGCCCAGGACTCCTTCTACGACACCAAGCTTTTGCAACGATTGTTGTCCGGCCGGGAGTGGCCCACGGAAGTCCCCATTGCCGAGATTCAACGCTGCCTGGCGCTGGTCGAGGACACCCCGGACCCGAATCGCATCTCGGTCACTTTGCTCAAATTTGCCCGGCACCCCGATGTTCGAGTCCAGTCCAAAGCCGCCAAGATACTCGGACGGTACATGCTCAACGTTTCAAAAATTGAGGAGCTTTACCTCAATCCTAGTGAACGCGTCCGCGCCAATCTCGTCGAAGGCATCGCCCGCCGGCCCGATCCGGAATCTCTCATGCCGCTGGTGGAACAAGCCGCCAAAGATCCATCAAGCCGCGTCTCCACCATGGCTCTCGCCATTCTCGCCCGCCGCGGCCACAAGATGAGCCAGACCCTGCTCGCCATGCGTCGCCGCTCAAAAGAAGAGAGCATCAGTTGGGCCGCAAACTTCGCGCACGAAGCCTTTGTGCGGCCCTTCCAAACTGAAGACTTGGGCGCCCTAGCGACCGCCCTTTCCCGGTCCGGCCACGGGGACTGTCCGCAACCGGCTGTGATGCCGGCTGTAGCCAAAGTAGATGGCCAAGCCGAGTGCCATCCAGACGAAGAGACGGATCCAGTTCGACCAGCCGAGCCCAGCCATTAACGCCAGATTCACTAGAACGCCGAGCACCGGAACCAGTGGAACCCACGGCGTCTTGAACGGCCGCGGCAAGTCGGGATGCGTCTTCCGCATCACTAAAATTCCGCCGCAGACCAGCACAAACGCGAACAGCGTCCCAATCGAAGTCATCTCGCCCACCACGGAAATCGGAGCAAAAGCGCTAAAAAGGCTGACGAAGAACATGAAAAGCAAATTGCTCCGCCACGGCGTCTGCCATCTCGGATGAATGTCGCTGAATAGCTTCGGCAACAGCCCATCCCGCGACATCGAGTAAAACACGCGGCTCTGGCCCAACAACATCACCAAAATCACCGACGTCAAGCCCGCTAGCACCGCGAGTTTCATCGTAATCGCCAGCCACGTATAAGGCATCTTGTTCAAGGCGAGCGTCAACGGGCTCGGTACGTTCAGCTCCTTGTAGTTCACGATCCCCGTCAATACATGGGCGTACAGGATAAACAGAATTGTGCAGATGATCAGCGAACCGATAATCCCAATCGGCATATCCCGCTTCGGATTCTTCGCCTCCTGGGCAGCCGTTGAAACCGCATCAAACCCGATGTAGGCGAAGAAGATAACCCCGGCCGCTCGCAAAATACCCGTGTACCCAAACCGGCTTGGCCCTTCATTGGCCGGAATGTAGTTCACGTGGTTCGCCGGGTCGACAAACGACCAACCGATCGCAATAAACACTACAACGACAGCTACCTTCAGCACGACGATCACCGCGTTCGCCCGCGCTGATTCCTGAATGCCACGCATCAGCAAGATCGAAATCGCACACACGATGAATACGGCGGGCAAGTTGATAAAACCCGTCGCCATCGATCCATCCGGCATCTTCACCGCTTCAAACGGACCCGCCAAAATCTGAACCGGCAGTTCGATTCCGAAGTTGTGGAACAACGAAACAAGCGTTCCGCTCCAGCCCACCGCTACCGTCGCCGCCCCGACCGCATACTCCAGCACCAAGTCCCAACCGATAATCCAGGCCAGCAACTCGCCCATCGTCGCATAGGCATACGTGTAGGCCGACCCTGCAATCGGTATCATCGTCGCAAACTCGCTATAGCAAAGCCCGGCAAAAGCGCACCCAATCGCCGCCGCAATAAAGGCCAGCGTAATCGCCGGGCCCGCATGTTCGGCCGCTGCGACCCCCGTCAGCGTAAAGATGCCCGCGCCGATAATGGCGCCAATTCCCAGCGCCACGAGTTGGGTCGCCGTCAGCGTTCGCTTCAGTTGATGCTCACCGCTTTCTGACTCTTCAATGATCCGCGAAAGCGGCTTAACTGCGAAAAGACTCATGCCTTGACCTTCCCTTTTGTCCACCAAAAATAAACCGGAATGCCAAGCAGAACAATGATCAGCCCGGGCCACGTAAAGCTTGGTTTGTACAGCAATAACAACAGTTCAATGCCGCTCGCGAGCAAGATGTACACCGCCGGCAGCACCGGATACCCAAACGCCTTGTAGGGTCTCTCGGCTTCAGGGCGCGTTCTGCGCAGCACGAAGATCCCTACAATCGTCAGAATGTAGAAAAGCAAAACAGCGAATATAACATAGTCGAGCAGGTCACTATAACTCCCCGTCAGTGTCAACCCGCATGCCCATAGGCACTGAATCCACAGCGAAGTCACCGGGGCCTGCGTTTTCGGGTCCAGGCGGGCCGCCTGTTTGAAAAACAAATCGTCCAACGCCATGGCGTAATAGACCCGCGCCCCGGCTAACGTCAGCCCATTCGCGCAGCCAAACGTTGACACCATAATCGCCGCCGCCATCACCTGCACCGCCACCGGACCCAGAATCGCGCTGGCCGCCGCCGTGCCCACTCGATCCTGGGCCGCATTTTGAATCTGCTCAAACGGCAACACCAGCAAGTAAGCGTAGTTGGCCAGCAGATACAGCACCGAAACCATTCCCACCCCGAGCAGCAAAGAAAGCGGCACATTCCGTTTTGGATTCCGTGTCTCTCCTGCCGTAAACGTCACGTTGTTCCACGAGTCCGAAGAGAACAACGAACCCACCAGCGCGACCCCCAACACCCGAACCGCCGTCAGCCCGTCGAAGCCACCCGCCCAAAAGTTCTCCCCAAAGTTCCGCGCCACCGCGACATCGTTGCGGCCCACCAAAATCGCCGCGCCAATCATTCCAACCAATCCCCCCGTCTTCGCCACCGTGAAAACGTTCTGCACGAGCGCTCCAGTCCGCAGCCCCCGCGTGTTCAGCCACGTCAGAAAAACGACCAACCCAATCGCCACCGTCTTCTGCGACACATCGGGCACAAACACCCCGAGGAACTT
>JBKJLJ010000265.1:0-18167 GCA_046597015.1 Bryobacteraceae bacterium | reverse complement strand
GGTCGATCGTCCCTCCGCGATCGGCGGAGGCCGTTTCGAGAAGTGGAGCTTCATCGGTCACGGTTACCGTCTCCGTCACCGTGCCGAGGGTCAAGGAAAGGTCGACCGTGGCGGCTTGGTTTACCTGCAGAATGATGCCGCGGCGAACCATGGTTTTGAAGCCGGAGTGTTCGACGCGGAGTTCATAGTTGCCGGGCCGGATTAACGCGAAGCTGTAGTTACCCTGACTATCGGTTTTGTGGTGGAGCCGCTCGTTCGTATCGATGTTCAGAAGGCCGACCACTCCTCCGGCGACCGGGGCGGCGACGGGGTCGGTGACCCGGCCGGTCAGGGTCGCACGGAACTCCTGCCCGCTGGCAAGGGCAGTAACGATCAGAAACAAAGCTATGCGTATTCCGGTCATTGGATACTCAATTTACAACGAATCGCTACCGCGCGCTAGCATGGCTGGATGCTCTCCCGCCGCTCGTTACTCCAACTCGCAGCTACCTCCCGCGGGCTTCAGATCGCGACGTTTTCAGCCGACGTCACCCCGCCCCTCGGAGCCCCGCTCTGCTACGGCTTGGTCCCGGTCGCCTCTGCCATCGCCGATCCGCTCTCCGCGCGCGGCGTCGTGCTCCACCCTGCCGGCCAACCGTCCATCGTGCTCTGCGCCGTAGACTGGCTCGGCATCGGCAACCATAGCCGGGACCGTTGGCGCGCCGCACTCGCCAAGGCCGCCCGCACCACCCCCGACCGCGTCGCGCTCCACACCGTCCACCAGCATGACGCTCCCGGCGACGATGCCACCGCCCACGCGTTGCTCCCCGCCGGAGCCGCACTCTGCCCGGACGCTTTCGCCTTGCAGTCCGTCGCCCGGGTCGCTCGCGCTGTTCGCACGGCTCAACCCGTCGCCATCACCGCCGTCACCGCGGGGGCCGTTCCCGTCATCGACGTCGCCTCCAATCGAAGAATCCTCGGCCCCGACGGCCACGTTCAGTTCGGCCGCATGACCGCTTGCCGCAACTCGCCCCAGTGCCAGGCACCCATCGGAGTGATTGACCCGCTGCTGCGGTCAATCAGCTTCTGGGACGGACCCCGCCGCCACGCCACGCTCAGCTACTACGCCACCCACCCGATGAGTTACTACGGCAAGGGCGAGATCTCGGCCGATTTCGTCGGTCAGGCCCGCAACCAGCAGAAAGATACCTTCCAAGTCCACTTCACCGGAGCCGCCGGCAACATCGGCGCCGGCAAGTTCAACGACGGCGCCGTCGCCATGCGCCCAGTGCTCGCCGACCGCATGGCCGCGGCGATGGCCGGAGCCAAAGCTGCCGAAAAGCCCATCCCATTTACCGACCTTCGCTGGCTCTCGGTCCCGGTCGCTCTACCGCTCCGCACCGGCACTGGCTTTGCGGAATCGGACCTCACCGCCGAACTCGCCGACCCCAAACAACGATTGAACCAAGCGCGTTATTTGGCCTACTATCGCCTGACCAAAGCGGGCCGCAAGATCGATCTCACGGCGCTGCGCCTCGGCCCATTCTCCATCGTCCACATGCCCGGCGAACTCTTCGTGGAGTACCAACTCGCCGCCGCCGCGGAGGGCCCGTCCGAACTGGTAGCCACGGCCGCCTACGGCGACTACGGCCCCATGTATATCGGCACGCGCAAGGCCTACGACGAAGGCGGCTATGAAACCTCCGCCGTCTCCCGCGTTGCGCCGGACGTGGAAGACGTCCTGCGCAACGCTACGCGCCAGCTTCTGGCCTGACCTTACTGCACGTTCAACGTCACCGGATTCGACGTCTCCCCATCCACGGTCAACAGCACCGCGACCTCCCCTCGCCCGCGAAGGCTGTTGGGGATTTGGATGTTGATCTGGTCCAGTCCGATCGACCCCTGAGCCCCGGCGAACGAGACAGGCGCAGCGACTCCACCGACCGTGCAAGTCACCTTCTCCAGGTCGGTTCTTTTCCGGACGCCGGTGCCGTAGAGCGACACGAACGTCTGGTCGGTGGCGGCGCCCAGGCTCATCGGCGCCGGGGAGCAGCGGCCCGCGGCGTCACAAGCGAAGACGTTCACCGGCGTTTGGGTTCCATCGGCCGAGAAGCGAACGGCTAACGCCGCGGGCACCCCGGCGCCGTTCCCATTGGCGGTGAAGATGCCGGGAGCGGCGTTCTTGATCGCGACCTTACCCGTAGCCGTCGAGCCGGTTCCGGTCAGGACGGTAATGGTCGCTTCGCCGGCCGCCGTGGCGGCAGGCACTTCGAAGTTGATCTGCCCCGGCGAGACGAAGTAGAGGCGGCCGAGGCGGAGGACCCCGGCGGAGTCGCGCACCGTCAACGTTGAACCGGCGAGAGCCGGCGAAAGCTGAGCGGAGGTATTGACCACGACGCCGGGGGCTAGCTTGTCACCGAAGGAGGCAGCGATGCTCTCCGGAGCGACGGCCGTGCCGGCGTAGCTGGCAGCGGAGATGGAGCTGACCCCTCCGGCCGCGGCGGGGGTGATGGGAACGGTCGAAGCGTCAATCGAAAGCAGGAAGCGGATCAACTGCGCCCGCTGGGCCGCGTTCGTGAGTCCATCAACGCCGCCGGTTCCGGCGCTGCGATGGGCTACGTTCTGCATCACGGCTTCGAGAGTATTGACCGAACCGTTGTGGAAGAAAGTCTGCGGGAAAGCGAACAGCGAAAGCAGCGTCGGAGGGTTGTAGCCGCCGGCACCGAGGGGCGCGACGGCGGTGGCCCGGATCTCATTGAAGGCAGTGGCGTCGAAAGTGGTGGTCGGCCGAAGTTCGGTTAGGAGTTGGCCGGCGTTGAGGAGGCTCGCGTCGGGCGGAGAGGCGGCGCGGACTCGGCTCATCGTCCAGAGCGAACTGCCGTGACAGTTCTGGCAGTTGTTCTGGGTGAAGAGTTGGCGGCCGGCGAGGACGTCGGGATCGGTCTTGGAGACAGGCGAGATCGGTGCCCGGATGCCCTTGGCGATGTAGTTCTTCAGGGCGTCCCACGCGTTCTGGCCGCGGACCTTGAGTTGGCGGCGGCCGCCATTGGCGGGCGTGAAAGCGGCTACGGTGGGTTCGGGCGTGACGCCGTCGGCACCAACGATCAACCCAAGGCCGCCAGAGGTGCCGCGAATGTTAAGTTCGAAGTCCTCTTCCTCATCAAAGATCGCGGACCAATTCAGGGCCCGGAGGATGGTTGGGTCGCCGGGGGCGAAGTCGGCGTGTTGCGGGATAGTGCGGCGCGGGCCCGCGCCGAAGATCCAAACCACGTTGTCAGTAAGGCCAAACGGATGGCAGGAGGCGCAGGAGCCCCAACCATTGTTGGACATGCGACCGGAGATGGCGGGCTGGCCGGCGGCGGGCGGATCGAAGTCGCCAATGGAGGTGTGATAGAGCTCCTTGCCGATGTGCAGGAGGTCTTCGGCCGAGCCAGGGGCGGGGAGGGCGGTGGAAGCAAGGGTGGCGATCACCTTTTCGACGGGGCCGCTGAGGTCGATGACGGTGACGTCCCGCGAGACGTAGTTCATCACGTAGGCGGCTTTGTCGGTGGAGTTCACGACGATGCCGCGGGGTTGCCGGCCGGTCGGAATCTGGAGCACGCGGGTCGAGTCGGTGGGGTCATTCTGGACGGTAGCCGCTCCGGTGGCTGGGTCGATTTTCACTTTCACGACGACGTTGCTGGCGGTGCTGATGACGTAGCCTTCGTCGACCAGGGTCTTGAAGGCGATGGCCCAAGGTTGGGTGAGGAAGCGCTTGGGGGTGGCGGTTTGTTTGGCCACGGCGCTGTGCATGTTGATGGTGCGGTTGGCGTCGGTGCGGGTGCCCAGGTTAATGGCGCTGAGAAGGCTTTGGGTGTTGACGTCAAAGCGGGTAGGGCCGTTGGGCGAGGCGCCGGTGCTGGGGACGAACGCGAACCGGCCGCGGATGGCGATGTTGTTCAGCTGATTGGGGTAGGCGCCGGTGACGAATTTGAAGTCGGCGGCCACGGGTGCGGCGGGGGGCGCGATGCGTTTTAAGGCGTCGCCGGCGGCGGCGAAGCCGGTGTCAGAGATAGGGTTGAGGACGATCTCGCCGGTGATCGAGTCAGAGGCGGCGGAGATGATGGTGACGCGGCCGTTTTTGGCGTCGTCAGTCCCGTCGATTTTGTCGGCAGAGGTGGGGAGGGCGAGGAATTGGGTGACGTAGACGGTTTCGAGGGTATCGGCACCGGTACCGCCCGAGTTCGTGATCGCGATGCCGCGCGGCTCGAAACCAACGTCGGTGATCGTTTTGAGAACCCGGTAGTTGGTGGCGTCGATCACCGTAATGCTGTTGGAGCGGGCGTTGGCGACGTATAGCTTCTGGGCGGTGGGGGTGAGAGCGATTCCGTAGGGCTCGGTGCCGACGGGAATGGTGCCGATGATGGTGCCAAAGGCGGCGACAGTGCGGTCGAGGCTCATGACGGTGACGGTGCCGCTGACGGTGTTGGCAACGAACGCTCGCGTGCCGTCCGGGGTGATGGCGATGCTGTTTGGCTCGATGCCGACTCTAACTTCTGCGATGCGCTGGTTGGTTCCCGGGCGGACATCGAAGAAGCTGACGCTGTTGGAGTCGGGGTTGACGACGCCGAGGACGGCGTCGTCGGCGCTGAGGGCAATGGTTTGCGAACTGGTGGGCCCGGTGAAGCGGTTGGGGCCGGCGGCGCGAACCGCGGTGGGTTCGTAATTCAGGTACAAGGTGAGAGCGGCCACGGGCAAGGACAGGATGGCGGCTCTGGTGATTCGACTGATTTGCATCTCGACACTCCAGAGAGGGATTTACAAGCTGGTTTAGTGTAATCGGAAATGCCATCGAAAGTTGCCATGATTTGGTCAAGAAGTTTGTGAGGCGGGGGTTTGATAAAATTGAAGCCAACAGGAGTTGTCTATAATGCTTGCTTTTCGTCTCTGTATATTGACGAGTGCCCTTGCGCTGTCCTCCTACGGACAAGCGCTTAACGGCACTATTCTCGGTTCTGTCGCCGACGCCTCTGGCGCCATGGTGCAGAATGCCAAAATCTCTGTTCTCGAACTCAACACCAACCTGACTCGTTCGGTGCAATCGGTTGACTCCGGTAACTACACGTTCCCGAACCTGCCGCCCGGCCTTTATACCGTGTCGGTAGAACTGGCGGGCTTCCGCAAGTCAGTCCGCGAACGCGTCGAAGTGACGATTAACTCGACGAATCGTATCGACTTCCAACTGCAGCCCGGCCAGATCACCGAGCAGATTGAAGTGACCGCCGAGGCGCCCGCATTGCAGACGGACCGCACGGACACCGGCCGCAGCATGGACCAACGACAGGTTTCCGAGTTGCCCCTGACGCAGAATCGGAACTTCCAGGGACTGGTGAACCTGGTGCCCGGCGCGGCGCGCGCGCAGCGGAACCACTCCGAGTTTTTCAACTCAAACGACTCGATGCAGTCGCGGGTAAACGGCCAGTCTCGGTTGGCGAATAACGTGCAGTTTGAGGGCGTCGACAACAACCACCGGACCGGCCTGTTGACGGCGTACATCCCGCCGGCCGAGGCGATTCAAACGGTCGACATTACGACCTCGAACTACGAAGCGGAGATGGGTCGCGCGGGCGGTGCCGTGATGAACGTTTCCATCAAGTCCGGCACGAACCAGTATCACGGCAGTTTGTACGAGTTCAATCGGGTCAGCGCTTTGGCGGCTCGGCGGACGGACTTGTTGATCAAGCCCCCGATCACTTACAACTACTTTGGCGGCACGTTTGGCGGCGCGATCATTAAGAATAAGACCTTCTTCTTTGGCGACTACCTGGGGATCCGGGACCGGTTGGGCAAAGGGAACCGGTTTACGATTCCAACGGCGGCGTTCCGGGCAGGCGATCTTTCGCAGTCGCCGACGACGATTTACGACCCCGCCACGGGTAACCCGGACGGCACGGCTCGGGTGCCGTTTGTCGGCAACATTATTCCGGCATCACGAATCTCGCCGATTGCGGCGAAGTTAAACGCGTTGTTACCAGCAGCGACGTCCAGTAACGCGACCGGCGTGAACTTCGAAGGCGGCACGGTGCGGAAGAAGGACACCGACGGCTTCGACGGTAAAGTGGACCACAACTTCAACGAGAACAACCGCGTGAGTGTGCGGGCTTCTTATCAGAAGCCGACGATCACTGACCCACCGCAGTACGGATTGCCGGGCGGTCCGGCGAATGGCGGCTTTGGCGGCACGGGCATCACGAAGACGCTTTCGGCGGGATTGAACGCGACGCGGGTGATTTCGCCGACGTTGATTACAGAGTTGCGCATAGGGCTGATGCGGTATCGGAATGACGCTTATGCGACCGACTATGGCACCAACGCGTCGGACGCGGTCGGCATCCGGGGCGTGAACATCTCGGATCTGACTTCGGGGCTGACGAATATCGACATCCAAGGGTTCTCGAACCCGGTAATTGGTTACTCGCTCTCCCTGCCGTGGATCCGCTTCGAAACCAACTGGAACTTCGTCAACAACTGGACGAAGACGATGGGCAAGCACACGATCAAGTTCGGCGGCGACTTCCGGTTCAACCGCGACGGGTTGCTGCAAACGCAGGTTTACTCGCTGCGCGGTCAGTATCGGTTCCGCTCCGGGCAGACCGGGCGCAACGGTGATTCCAGCCAGGGCTTCGCGAATGCTTACGCGGCGTTCCTGCTGGATCAGCCGAATGACTATGGCCGGGACCTGCTTTCCGCGTTTCCGGAATACGTACAGTTTCCGCTGTTCTCGTATGTGCAGGACAAGTGGCAGGTATCGAAGAAGTTGACGGTGGACATTGGCGTTCGCCACGAACTGTATCCACCGGCTACGCCGCGACAGAAGGGTGGCTTCTCCAACTACGACATCAACACGAACTCGCTGATCGTCGCGGGGGTGGGAAACAACCCGAGTAACTTGGGCCGGAAGAATTACAAGACTAACTTTGCGCCCCGGTTCGGACTTAGCTATCGGTTGGACGAGAAGACGGTTATCCGTTCGGGGTACGGAATGAGTTTCATTCCCTATGCTAACAACGCATATGCCTACAACTTCCCGGTACGGCAGAATAATGCGTTCAATTCGGCCAACTCGTTTGTGCCCGCTGGCCGGATGGCGGATGGCCTACCCGCTCCGCTGCCCTTCAACGTCCCCACGGATGGGATCATCCGCAATGCGCCGAACCAGAACTACGACGTGATTCCGCTCGACTATCGGGAAGGATACATCCAAAGCTGGAACCTAGCGGTACAGCGTGCGCTGCCGGGTAGGTTTACGCTGGACGTGGCCTACGTTGGCAATAAGGGCACTCGCATTCCGACCGTCTTTAACGCCAATCCCGGCTTGATCCTGGGAGCGGGCCGCGATGGCCGGCCGCTGTGGTCGAAGTTTCGCCGGGATACCGACACGAACTTCAGCTTCATCGGTACGTCGAACTCTTACAATTCGCTGCAGGTGAAGTTCGACCGCCGCTTCTCGGGCGGCTTCTCAATGACTTCCGCGTATACGTGGTCGAAGGCGATCGACATCGCCAACGACAACGGCGGATTTTCGTACTACATCAACCCGGGCCGGTCGCGTTCGGCGTCTGACTTTGACCGGCGGCACATGTTCAACCAGAGCTACATTTGGGAGCTTCCTTTCGGCAAGGGCAAGAAGTTTTTGACCTCCGGCCCGGCTAGCCACTTGCTCGGTGGTTGGCAGGTCACGAGTCTGTTGAGTGTAATGACCGGTCCATCGCTGAACATTTCGGCGCCGGGGGCAACGCTGAACGCGCCAGGGAATGCGAACAACCCAAACTATGTAGGTGCCGGCGGACTGCCGGTGGCCGGGGTCGTCAATTTCCGTTCCACGGGACGGAATCAACCGACTTGGTTTGATCCGAGCGTATTTGCGGCCCCGGCTCCCAACGCGTTTGGCAACATAGGGCGCAACGCCTTCAAAGGCCCGGGCTTCGCGAACGTTGACTTGTCGCTGTTCCGCCGCTTCGTGCTGACGGAACGGTTCAAACTCGAGTTCCGCGTGGAGAGCTACAACTTCACGAATACGCCGCAATACCCCAACCCGGACGGCGGGTTTGGCAACGCGACGTTCGGCCAGATCACTAGCGCTGGAATTGGAAGCTCAGCGGACGGCGGAAGCCGCCAGATTCAGATGGGACTGCGGCTGCAGTTCTAATCCAATCCACGCTGTATACACGACACAATGGGGGGCGATCCAATCGTCCCCCATTGTTTTTTGGACGCGCGTTACGGTTGTCATCACACCAACGAGGGCCCTGCGCGGCGATGGGAATCGATACTCCATCCAACAGCACGAAGGCCCAGGTCCGGCTTTCGGGTACCCTGGAGCCCTGGAACTGCGTCGGTCAAATTACTGAGTGCGGGTTTTGAGCCGGATGGCATCCCACCGGCGTCGGACCCAGCCGCGATTGCGCTCCCGCAGGCGACGCCAGAGGCGCCCGACGGCCGACCCCCACCAGAGTCCATACGCAGCGGCGCGGAGGCGCATGAAATGCTCATACGTCCAGCGAAACCACCGGATGGTGAGCAGTTGCGGTTGCGTCAATTGGAACAGCCGGGCGACAACGGCGGTGCCGGCTACTTTGGCAGTAAGAATCGTGCCAATTCCCAGGATTGGATGCCCCCCGGCCACCCAATAGAGGGCTAAAAACTTAATCGGCAATAGGCACAGCGAGGGGATACCAAACAGCGCCAAGGCCCCCCACGGGGGTACGCGCCGGATCCAATCTTCGGCGGCGTGGAAAAGCGGCAGTTTGCCGAGGAGGGCGAGGACACTCGACAGGTGCCAAAGCGCCTCTTCGACGAGGATCACGAGACCCGCGACCACCAGGAGGGGGTACGTAATTACGCGTTTGGAGAAGCGCCGCACCGTTCTACCGTAGCAGCAAAGGGGTGCTTACTTCCAAAGGGTGGATTGGGCGACGCCGACCTGACTGTGAGCGTTAAGCCTGGCGCCGGAGTGGGGGTTGCCCTGGGCGACGCAGCGCATTACGGCGCCTCGGCCACCTTGGTCCACTTCGCGGCTAGTTGCGCCTTGCCGCCCATCCCGGGCGCGCCGCGATAGATCATCGAGAGGTTGCGCGCTGCAAGCCGATGGCCACCTTCGGCGGCTTTGGTCCACCACTTTTCGGCTTCGACAAAGTTCTGCTCCGTGCCGTTGCCCACCGCGTAGAGCATGCCGAGTTTCGCCGCCGCCGCGAGGTCGCCTTTCTCGGCCGCGGCCAAGGTGGCAGGGAAATTGCCCAACGGACCGAACCCATCGTTTTTCGCCGTGATATCGGCCAGCCACTTATCCCAGCCGCCGTCGGGGAACTTCTTTTCGGGGCGGCCGAGGTCGCCGCGGAAGTCACGGTCGCGGATCGGCGCCAAGAGGTTGGCGGCCATCGTGCGCAGTTCTTCGTCCTTGTCGGAAAGCAACTTCACGAGCGCGGCGAAGATGGGCGGATCCTGCTTTACTCCGTTGATCTGTAGTTTTATTGCTTGGCCGAGAGCATCGACGGCGCCGACCCGGTCCGCGCCGGGTTCTTCGCTCAACGCCATCCGAATCAACGCGGCCTGGGCGGCAGCGCTGCGCCAGTTGGCATTGATGGCGAGAGTCCGCATGACGTCAGGACTCGGGCTTAACTTGCCGATGGCTTCGATGGCGGCTTCGCCGCAGTTGGTCTTGGCACAAACGCGCACGTTGGCCGGGGTTAGATTCTTGCGCACGGCCTCTCCGGCCGCCGCGCCGCCAACCACCTCAAGACCCTGTCCTTTCGCGAGCAACGCCTTTTCGCCGGACGACAACGGCAGCCGCTTATTCCGCTGCGCTACGGCCCAGGCGACGGCGTCGTCGTTGGTTACGGGGTGATAGGTCCGCGCGCCGAGGTCATCGACTTCGCGGTAGATTACGTGGGCGCCCTTGGCCTGGACCCGGCTGTAGCCATCGCGAACGTTGGTCAGGTGGTGCGAGAGGTCGCGCATGCCCAGCACCATGTAGATTTCGGCGCCTTCCTTCACCGCGTCAAAAGGCTTGTCGACATGAGAGGGCATCAGCCACCAACTCCAACTGTAGGAGATGGAGGCGGTGTACAAATCGGGGAATAACATGGCCATTTGGCCGGAGATTTTGCCGCCCTCCCCTTTGCCGTAAAGGTAGACGCGCCGCGGATTGATGGGATAGGTTTTCTTGGCCCAAGCCAATAGCTTCTGGATCGGCTCATGGTCAATGACGTTGAATTTCTGCCCTTGGGGATGGGCTCCGATGACGATGAACTGATCGGCCAAACCGAGGCGCTGTAGCGCCGCCCGGACGGGTAGCATTTCGTCCCCGGTTGGGCGGTCGTGTTCCGGGAAACAAAGAAAGACACCGACCTGCTTGGCCGGGTCCATGGAGCCCGCCGGGGCCAACCCCGCGGGAGCCGCTACAGCGTAGCGAATGATCGTTTTCCCGGCTTCGTCCTTTAACACCAGATCGCTTGGGGTAGCGCCCCAGGCAGCCATCGCCACTGTCCAAACCAGCATCGCTTTTTTCATCGTTTTCTCTCAGTTCAGCCTATACTTTACATCCAAATGGAGGGTGTGTTGGAGACCGGCGTTCGCTACCGCTTCTACCCTGCGCTAAACTCAACTAGATTCAACCTCCAGGAGACCAGCTTGTCGGAATGGCAATTCGCTCACGCAGATAAAACGGAGAAGTTCGCGCTCGTTCATCAGTTCTGCCTCACCAAGGTTCAAGGCGACCGGGAGATCGAGTTTCGAATCTCCGTCAAAGAGTTTGTCACCCCGCCCGATCCAGCGATGAAGTTCTACGCCGAGGCGGACAAGCAGACCAATCAGAAGACCCTGCCGTACACTCCGAGTGGCTGGGGCAGTACTCTGCTCAAGGCGCTGTCGGAATGCATGGGTGCCATTCGGCGATTCCCGTACGAAGGCGAGTGAATCGCTATGTCGCTCCGCCTGGTGTGGTTCGTCTGCGCGTGCTTGCCGGCCATCGCTCAGCCGCTTTTGACGCACGTTGAAGTTTTCCGCGCTGGCGTCGGCGGCTACCACTCCTATCGAATTCCGGCGCTGCTGACGGCGGCCAACGGTTCGTTGCTGGCATTCGCTGAGGCTCGTCGCGATAACCGAGGCGATCCCGGCAATGGCGACATTGATCTGGTGCTGTCGCGGTCAATTGACCAGGGCCGCACGTGGTCTCCGCTGCAACTGGTCGACGACCCGGGCGAGAAGTGGTCAGCCTCGAACCCGACGCCCTTGCTTGACCGTTCGAGTGGCCGCATCTGGATTTTTTATAACCGCTGGCAACCGGGCTTCGGCACCGATAAATCGCAGCCGGGGACGGCGAATAATCAGATGTGGGCGCGCACGAGCGACGACCACGGAGTGACTTGGTCAACGCCCCGCGACCTGACGAGAGACAGCAGGGAGTACGACCATTGGGGCGCGATGTTCCTCGGTCCGGGTGGGGCGATTCAGGCCAAGTCCGGGCGGCTGCTTTTGCCGGCGTCGATGAAGACCGATTCGTTTTCCGTGCAGGGCACCGTCGGGAGTTTCACTGGCACGATTGGCTTGATGCGGGCTTACGTGATCTACAGTGACGACCAGGGACGAACCTGGAAGCGGGGGGCGCTGGCTCCGGCGCTGACGAACGAGAATCAGTTGGTGGAACTGGCCGACGGCAACATTCTGATGGACGCCCGCCAGAATAACGGCGATCATCGCTGGTTTCTGACGAGCGCCGATGGCGGCCAGACTTGGCTTCGTCCGCGCGTCGGGCTGGCCATCTCCGCTGTCGCCACGGCCGTTGAGCGCTTCGATAAGCTGCTCCTTTGGACCGGTCCGACGCTGCCCAATCGGCAGAACCTGGTGATCCGGGTGAGCTACGACGAAGGCCAGACTTGGGCTCACGAGCGCGTGCTGTATGGAGGGTTCGCGGCCTACTCGGATCTCGCGATACTGGCCGACTCCACGATTGGCGTTCTGTGGGAGCGGGGTATGACGGAGCCGTATCAAACCATCACGTTTACTCGCTGCGATCGCGCGTTTCTTGACGCCCGTTAGCCATGCCGCCCGAAGACATGACCTGGAGCCCGAAGGGCGGCTTGGTGAAATGGCGGCTCGTAACGCAGGGTGCGCGGCGACCTTGGGCCCAAACCGGATTCGCGGTGACAGTGGAGGGGGGTTCCGGTGTGTCCGCTAGCCCCGCTTCCAGGCGATGAGAAAGAGCACTGCCGCCACGAGGGCCAGGATAAACGCCAATAGCCCGGCTGCATACGGGATGATCCCAGCCATCTCGTCAAATCGGTGGTGCCCCGCCAAGGTAAACACTCCCCAATAGAAGAATGTGCCCAGAGCGGCCGCTGCGAGTATCAAGCCCAATGCCCAGTGACGCATCACGAGCTCCTTTCTCTAGAGACTAAGATTGGCCTGGCGACCAATAGCGAGCATAGGGCGGGGCCCCGGGTTGGGCGGCGGCAATCTGATCGGCCTCTTCGGAGTTCGCGCAATCGGGCCCATCGGGGTAGGAATATCGCGCTACAAAATCGTCCTCCATCTCTAAGCCCCAACCGGGTGCCGAGGGCAGAAGGTAGTGGCCATCGCGGACCACCAGGGGGTTTTTAAAGACGCCAAGCTGGAGGAACTCGAGATACTCGAGCCACCGCCCGTCGCTCCCGAACCAGGCCTGATCGAAGATCGACATCGCCCCGACCAACTGCCCCAAGCCGATGCCCCCGCTATGGGGGCAGACCGGTACGCCAAACTTCCCGGCCATGGCCACAATCGCGAACAGTTCGTTCACGCCGCCCACACGGGCGCCGTCGATCTGGCAGTGGGTGAGGCCGCCGCCCGCCAACATCTGCTTGAAGGTGATCGCATCCGGGGCCTGCTCCCCGCCCGCCACGCCGATGCCCAGCGGGGCCAGCGCCTCCCGTAACTTGATGTACCCCACTACATCGTTGTAGCCGATCGCCTCCTCGATAAACAGCAGCTTGTACTCCGCCAACTCGGCCATGTAACTCGCCGCGTTTCTCCAATCGCCGAGGTTCTGATTGGCGTCGGTCAGCAGCAGTGCGTCCGGGCCGGTGGACTCCCGAATGGCGTCCAGCATGCGGCGGTCTTCGTCGAGGGCCCGGGCGCGGTCATACTGCTGGCCGCGTCCTACCTTGGCTTTGAATGCTCGGGTGCCTTGCGCGTAGAGCCCACCGCACAACTGGCGGACCTCGTCGAGCGGGCGGCCGGACCAACCGGCCGTGCTGTAAACGCGCACGCCCTCCCGCTCCAACCGAGCGAGGTTCGCATCGCGGTCGCCGACCCGCGCCCGCAGCATTTCGAGCAACTCTTCTTCGGTCAAAACGTCGCGCAGGTGGTGGAAGTCGATGCACTGCACGATCCGTTCCGGCGATAGGCTCGTTAGGAGGCGCCACATGGGCACGCCTTCGCTCTTCGCCCATAAATCCCATAGCGCGTTGACGACTCCGCCCACGGCCATCCGGTACGCCCCCAGGGCCAGCCAGCGCAACTGGTGATGCTCCGACAGGGCTTGGGCAGAGAGCCCGGGCTCAGCGATGAACTCTTCGAGGGTACGGCCGACGACGAACCGCCGCAGCGCCTCGATCGCCGCTTTCTGAATCTGCGTGCCGTCGCCGATGGTAAAGACCAGCGATCGACCTTCCAACCCGCTATCCGTGCGAAGTATCGTAATCGCGCACGAGTAGTTGGGGGCCAGATGACGCGGGTCCGAACCAGCCATGCCAAGCCGCACTGTGGGATATCGAATGTCGAGAACTTCAAAAGCCGTAATTGTTTGCTGTTTATGCAAGAGTTTTTCTACCGAAGACTCTCATGATATCCCTTGTCTATTCTTCAGCAACGCTTCGATCCGGGCCAGCGCCGCGAGCACCGCTTCGTCCCCGTCGGTACGCTTCTTCTGAAACGTAAACAGCCCGCTCGTCTCCATGGTGCACTCGGCGATCTCCTCCAGATCACGGAACCCCTGCCGATGGGCGGCCGCCGTCAAATCGTCGCGGGATAGCAGTTCCGCCGCCATCGCTTTTTCGTCAATCTGCCCCCCCCGCATCAGTCCGACCGGCTTGCCCGCCAACCATCGAGACGCCTTCCGGTGTCGATATAAAACTCGAACCATCACGTAGTTCGCCCCCAGCAAGAAGGTCGCCCCCAGCACACCGCCCATGAGCGAAGTTTCGTTGCCAATCAGCGCGTTTTGCACCGTATTCGAAAGGGTCAAGAGTACAACGAGATCGAACGGATTTAGCTGCGCCAACTCCCGTTTCCCGAATACCCGCAGGGCGACGACCAGGAACCCATAAATGGCCACGGACCGGACCAGTTTCTCCCCAACGGCCATATTCAAGTTCCAGAAATCAGGGGTAAACGCGGGTCGCAACGAATCAAGAATGGTCATTTCAAAAACTCCTCCACGAACGCTCCATCTCCTTCTCCGACGACCCGATAGCGAAACCAAGGTCCCGCCTCCACCACCCGCCACGTCCAATCCGTTGGGTCCGTCCGCATCACGCGGCGAGGGCCCATCGCCCGCCACAAATCGCCGAAATCCCAAAAGCGCGCAAAGCCTGGAATCATCACTTCGAACAGGTTGTTGGTCATTGGCGCGGCGAACGCCGCCCGCAGGCTCCACGGCATCCGATCGACCCAAATGCGGGTCAAGCGCGGATCGACCGCCCCGGCCATCCCGAGCCAAAATCCTTTCACTCCCCGCGCGTACCCGCGGATCGTTCGCGGGTCCACTTCCGGGCGACTCGCGAGCAAATCCACCCCCCGTAAGATGTCATGCGCCCGCATCGCCGCCAAGTTTTTGCCCACCAGATCCGCCCTTTCATTGGCCAACCAGTTCCCCAAAAACGGCCGCCCGTCGATAGACGAAGGCGAATCTCTCGGCTCCAATTCCAGCACGACGCTACCGGCCCGAACCATGGCCTCGGCCACGGCCGCCGTCGACTGACTTCGTTGCACATAGAGCGGGACGGGCAACCGTTTTTCTTCCACTACCACCACGGCCGGGCGCCTACCGGGCCCATCCGGCAGATACAAGTTCGCCGCCAAAGCCACTCCTGCTTCGCTCTCGAACCGAATTCGTTGCCGCCGAAAGCCCGATTCCTTTGTCTCTTCGACGATCTCCGCCGTCGGCATCCCACCCGAGGAAGGCACCCCGAGCCGTTGCAACTCGGCCAACAGCGCCGCCTGACCGCGTGGCTCTAACCTCTCTTTCATCTCTGCCTCGATTACTTGATAGACCTTTTGGCTGTCCGGCTCGCTGGCCACGTTCCAACTTTGGGTCACCCTTAACTCCCGATTCGTATAGATCTTCACGGGCCGATCCTTCGGGAGTCCTGGCTCCCCCTTCAGCCAACGGGTCATGAAGGCGTAGATCGCTTCGCGCGACTCGAGGGGCGTACCGTGCGGCCCTTTCCCAACATGGAACTGTACGCGCTCGGCGGCCCCGTAGTGCCCATAGAATCGCCGCGTTTCTTCGTACACCGGCCGGGCCCCCTCGGGCGTGAAGTAGTCCTCGGTCGTTGCCATCAGCAGCCACGGCAGCGGAGCAGGCAGTTCGAACAAGTCAGCGAGGTCCAACCCTTGCGCGAGAAACGAAGGCAGGCTCATCTCGGAATCTGCGGTCGGCCCCGGGAAGAGTTTGCGAAAGGTGTTGATGAAGCAGCCTGGGGCCGCCGCTTTGATCCGCGGATCGAGCGCCGCCAAGTATGTCGCAATGCAGCCGCCGCCGGAACAGCCGGTGACGCCTAACCGTTGGGCATCAACGTCTGCCCGGCTGGCGAGGTAATCCAGTGCCCGGCGCGCGTCGTGGATAAAGTAGCGTGCGACGCTTTGGCCAAGCAAGAGACTTCGCGCTCCTAACTCGAGGTGCTCGTTGCCTCCGCCGCCCGAGAAAGATCGACCCAGCTGAGGGAGGAATGTCTGCTCTCGTTCGCCTTGGCCGATCGGATCATAGGCGAAAGCAACAAAGCCATGCAGCGCCAAGTTCGCCGCCAGCCACTGCGCCTCCGGCTTGCCTTCCTGAGTATGCCCCACCGGAATCAGCACTCCGGGATAGCGACCCGCCGCCGAGGGTCGATAGACGTTCCCGGTGACGAACAAGCCCGGCAGGCTTTCAAAAATCACTTGTTCGATGGCATAGCCGGCAGCGGGAATCGTACCGGTGACCCGTGCCCGCAGCGGCCCGGCATACTCGGGCAGCCCGCCCAAAATCGAGAGCAGTTTTGCCTGAACCAGTGCTTTTCGCTGCTCGGCGCCGGCCCGGTCCCGAATTGCGGCGATCGCCGCTTCGCGCCCGTCCAACTGGCTCTGCGCGGTATGGTTCATCCATTCCAGCAGCGGGTCGGTCTGCCCGAAAAGCAAGCCTACCCCGAAGAGACCCATTAAGCCCAGCAATCGCATAACCTCAACAGTCTGTCAGAGCGACAACTATTTGCCAACCTCAGTCCGCCGGCGACGACGCAGCCACAATGCCAAGCCTAACCCGGTTCCCAGAAACGCCACAGAAGTCGGCTCGGGAACGGCAGAGAGGACTGGTCCCGCTGGCTGGCTCAAGCCGCCGCCCAACGCGGAATGCGCCCGAATATCAACAAAGCTTTGGGCTGCAACGGCGAAGCCCGAAGAGCCGAGGCACGCCGGCGTGCAGAAGTTTTCCTTGTCGTCGCTGTTTATCCCGAATGAAAACGCACCAAAAGTGACCCACGTGGAAGTGGCCGTGTCAAACCGATCATAGTAAGAGAACAACGAAATGTATTCGGCTCCAGGCCCAATAGTCTGCAGCGAGTAAAGCAGGGCTTGGGTAATTGTATAGTTCGCCGGCGAGGCACCCGAGTTGGTGACCCGCACCGCTCCTGAGATCGCATCTGCATTCAGGTTGAAAGCCGTAGAGCCAGCCCCCAACTGCACGTCCATTTGCGCCCCTGCCTGAATCGACGTCGTGAAGTTTGTCGCTGTCGCGGAAAAGGTGTTGAAGGTGACAGCCGGCCCCATTTGAGTACCGAAGTTCATCAGCGTAACCGCCGCCGGTGCGACGGCCGCAAAGCTGATGTTCGCTGAGCTGGTCGAAAACGAAAGGGTGCTATCGATCGTCCCCAAAATCTGCGCTGCCCACGCTGCCTGGGCAAGCGCAATCCATCCGACACTTCGAAAAAGAAACTGTTTCATTCAAAGACTCCCGGCGAACCCGCAACGGGGCCCGCCACTAAACATCTGCGAAAACGCCGCCGAGAAACACTCAACGTAGAATAAAGGGACATGAAGAGGCTTTCGCTTACCTTGGCGCTCACGGCATTTACCGCACTTGCCGGCTTCGGCGCCGAAGCTAACTGGCCGCAGTTCCGTGGTCCGGATTCTAACCCCATCGGGGCTGACTCGAAACTTCCTTCGAAGTGGTCCAAGACCGAAAACGTGGAATGGTCGACGCCCATACCGGGACGCGGGTGGTCTTCGCCGATCGTCACCGGCGGCAAAGTATTCCTGACTTCCGTTACTACGGACGGCGCGTCCAAAGTGCCGCAGACCGGAACCGAGTATTCGAACCAGTACATCGCCGAACTGATGAAGCAAGGCTTGAACGTTCAGCAGGCGTTGGCTAAGGTCAACGAGCGGGACTTCGAACTTCCTCAAGAGGTGATGCTGCACTACTTCCTGCACTGCCTCGACCTCAAAAGCGGGGCCGTGGTGTGGAAGAAGGAATTCTACGCCGGCCGTCCTCCGGGAGGGCGACATCGGAAGAACAGCTTCACGTCGGAGACGCCGGTCACGGACGGCAAGTCGGTTTTTGTCTACATCGCTAACCTCGGGCTTTATGGCTTCGACTTGAAGGGCAAGCAGCAATGGTCGGCCCCGCTGGAGGCCAACCCGATTTATCTCGAGTTCGGCACGGGCGGTTCCCCGACGCTGCAGGGCAACCAACTACTGATCCTGAGCGACAACCAGAAGCAGCAGTATTTGGTTTCGTTCGACAAGCGGACGGGCAAACAGCTATGGCGTACGAATCGCGATTTAGGAGAGAAGCGGAGCGGGCCTGACGGCCCTGACCAAGCACCCGTGCAACGCTCCGGTTGGACCACCCCCTTCGTCTGGACCAACGGGCTTCGCACCGAAGTCGTAACCGTCGGCCCTAACCTGGCCATCAGTTA